>JASHSO010000245.1 GCA_030038715.1 Streptosporangiaceae bacterium | reverse complement strand
GTTGGCCTTCATCCGCGGATCCCTGGCGTACTCCGCGTACATGTAGTCGCGCTCGTCGTCGGCGACCATCTCCAGCGTCAGCTCGTCGTGGTTGCGCAGGAAGATGCCCCACTGGCAGCCCGCCGGTATCTGCGGCGTCTGCGCCAGGATCTCGGAGATCGGATAGCGCTGCTCTCGCCGCACGGCCATGAAGATCCGCGGCATCAGCGGGAAGTGAAAGGCCATGTGGCATTCGTCACCGCCCATGGTCGCGTCGCCGAAGTACTCCACCACGTCGGCAGGCCACTGGTTCGCCTCGGCCAGCAGGACCCGGTCTGGGTAGAGCCTGTCGATCTCGGACCTGATCCGCTTTAGGTACTCGTGCGTCTCCTTGAGGTTCTCGCAGTTGGTGCCCTCGCGCTCGTAGAGGTACGGCACCGCGTCGAGCCGGAACCCGTCGATCCCCAGGTCGAGCCAGAACCGCAGGACCTCCAGCATCGCGTCCTGGACCAGCGGGTTCTCGTAGTTGAGGTCGGGCTGGTGGGAGAAGAACCGGTGCCAGTAGTACTGGCCGCGCACCTGGTCGAAGGTCCAGTTGGACTGCTCGCTGTCGACGAAGATGACCCGTGCCTCCGGGTACTTGTCATCGGTGTCCGACCAGACATAGAACTCGCCGTACGGGCCGTCCGGGTCCGATCGCGAGGCCTGGAACCAAGGATGCTGGTCGCTCGTGTGGTTCATGACCAGGTCGGCGATGACGCGGATGCCGCGCTCATGGGCCTTCTCTACCAGTTCGACGAAGTCGCCGATGGTGCCGAACTCCGGCAAGATCGCGGTGAAATCCGCGATGTCGTAGCCGCCGTCACGCAGCGGAGAAGCGTAGATCGGCAGCAGCCAGATGCAGTCGATGCCCAGCCATTGCAGATAGTCCAGGCGGGAGGTCAGGCCGGGGATGTCGCCGGTGCCGTCGCCGTTGGAGTCGCGGAAGCCGCGCACCAGCACCTCGTAGAAGACCGCGCGTTTGTACCAGCGAGGATCCCTGGGCTTCTCGAAGGAGAACGAGTCAGGGACCGGCTCACTCACGCCCGCCCGGAATTCCATCAGCGGCGTCGCGGCACCCGCGTCGCTCGCATGTCCCGCCTGCTCCACTCCCGCTCTCCCGCTTGCCTAGGTCCCCAGGTTCTTCAGTTTCCCTGTCCCGTGGCCGGCCGGTGCGGGAGGCCGCGAGACCGGACTCAGCGCGTTCCCATACTTAACATGAATGTATTCGGCGCCGGCCTCTCCGTTTACGCCACGCTGAGGATGTGCGCGGGCGCAACCGCAGGGTCAAGCCGCACGTAGTTCGCCTGTCCCCAGCCGAAGGTCTGCCCGGTCAACTCGTCGGTGACGCGCAGCCCAGCGGCAGCGTCCAGCCCCAGGGCCGTGTTGTCCAGCCAGACCGTGGCCTCGCGCACCCGGCCGGGGTCCAGGTTCACCACGACAACGACGATGTCCGGCTTGCCGCCGGCCTCGCCGCTCGTGCGCTTGGAGAAACAGAGTACGTCGCTTTGGTCGCAGTGGTGGAAGCGAAGATTCCGCAAGTAGTGCAGCGCCGGGTGCGCTCGCCTGATCGCGTTGAGCTTGGTCAGCAGCGGGGCTATGGTCAGCCCGAGTTCGGCGGCGCGTTCCCAGTCCCGCGGCCGGTAGGCGTACTTCTCCGAGTCCAGGTATTCCTCGCTGCCCGGCAGCAGCGGCACGTTCTCGCCCAGTTCGAAGCCTGAGTACACCCCCCAGGACGGCGACAGCATCGCGGCGAGGACCGCGCGGACCGCGAACGCGGCTGGCTGGGCGTGCTGCAAGTACGCGGACAGGATGTCCGGGGTGTTGACGAAGAAGTTCGGCCGCATGTACGCGGCCGCGGGGCCGGAGAGCTCGGTGAGGTACTCGGTCAGCTCGGCCGCAGTGTTACGCCAGGTGAAGTATGTGTAGGACTGGTGGAAGCCGATGGCTGCCAGGGCGTGCATCATGGCCGGCCTGGTGAAGGCCTCGGACAGGAATAGCACGTCGGGGTCGGCCCGCGCGACCTCGGTGAGCAGGCGCTGCCAGAACGTCAGCGGCTTGGTGTGTGGGTTGTCGACGCGGAAGATCCTGATGCCGTGGCCCACCCAGTGGCGGACCAGCCTGAGCACCTCGGCGTAGATGCCATCGGGGTCGTTGTCGAAGTTCAGCGGGTAGATGTCCTGGTACTTCTTGGGCGGGTTCTCCGCGTAGGCGATGGTGCCATCGGCCCTGCTGCTGAACCACTCGGGGTGCTTGCTGACCCAGGGATGGTCGGGTGAGGCCTGCAGCGCGAGGTCCAGTGCGACTTCCATGCCCAGCTCGGCGGCCCTGGCCACGAAGGCGTCGAAGTCCTCGAGGGTGCCGAGGTCGGGATGTACCGCGTCGTGCCCGCCGTCGGCCGAGCCGATCGCCCACGGGGAGCCCGGGTCGCCGGGACTGGCTCCGAGCACGTTGTTGCGGCCCTTGCGCGCGGTGGTCCCGATCGGGTGCACCGGCGGCAGGTAGACCACGTCGAACCCCATGGCGGCAATCGCGTCGAGCCGCCGCGCGGCGGTCAGGAGGGTGCCGGAGCGTGTCTTGCGCCGGTGGGTAGGGTCGAGCTCGGCGCCTTCGGAGCGGGGGAAGAACTCGTACCACGCGCTGTATAGCGCGCGTTGCCTGTGCACGATCAGCGGGTAGGCGGGGGACCTGGTCAGTAGGTCGCGCAGCGGGAAGTCGTCGAGCGCGGCGATGACGTCGGGTCCGGCAGCTACCTCGAGCCGCTGCATCGGCGGCAGGCGGGTGTCGGTGAGCTGGCGGGCAGCCTCGGTGATCGCGGCACGCGCCGCACGGGCCGCCCTGGCCGTCGCCGCGGGCGTGCGCGGGATCTTGACCTGCGCTGCCGCGCGGTCGAGCAGCAGTGCTCCGCCGGCCAGCATCAGCTCGGTGTCCTGGCCCAGCGGGATCTTGATGGCGGCGTCGTGGCGCCATCGCGCGAGCGGGTCGCCCCATGCCTCGACGACGAAGTGCCAGAGCCCTTCGCCGGTGGCCTTGACGTCCGCCCCGTAGCGGTCGGTGCCCTCGGCAAGCTCTCGCATCGGCACCAGCGGGAGCGTCACGCCGCCCGGGTCGACCAGCACCACCCCGGCGCCGAGCATCTCGTGTCCCTCGCGGAAGACCGTGGCGCTGACCTGGAACTCCTCGCCCGGCACTGCCTTGGCCGGATAGCTTGCGCAGTGCACGGTCGGCTGCACGTCGAGTATGGGGATCCTGCCGATCACGGATGAAAGCTACCCATCCGGGTCGGCCACGATGCGACGGGGTAGCCGCTTCGGCTCGGGCGTGCGGCCGCAGCGGACGAGTCGGCGTTCGGAGCTGCCAGATTTACCTATTAGGGTCGCTGTCCGTGAGAGCTATCCGCCGGTTCACGATCCACCCCGTCCTGCCCGAGCCCCTCGACGCGCTACGTTCGCTGATGCTGAACCTGCGCTGGTCTTGGCATGCCGAGACGCGCGAGCTGTTCGCCGCCATCGACCCGGGCCACCGGGAAATGGCAGAGCAGGACCCGGTGGCGCTGCTGGCGAGCGTGGCACCCGGCCGCCTGCGCGAACTGGCGTCGGACCGCAAGTTCCTGCGCCGCCTGAACGATGCCGAGGACGACCTGCGCGATTACCTGACCGGGGCGCGCTGGTATCAGGCCGCGGCCGAGGAGTCGGGCGGGCTGCCGGCCGCCGTCGCCTACTTCTCGCCCGAGTACGGCATTACTGCTGCACTGCCGGAGTACTCAGGCGGGCTCGGCATCCTGGCCGGCGACCATCTCAAGGCGGCAAGCGACCTGGGCGTGCCGCTGATCGGGGTTGGCCTGCTCTACCGGCATGGCTACTTCACCCAGACGCTTTCGATCGAGGGCTGGCAGGCCGAGAGGTATCCGGCTTCCGACCCGAACGGCCTGCCGCTGACGCTGCTGCGCGACAGCGACGGGTCCGCAGTCAGGGTTCGGGTAGGGCTGGCTGACGGTGCGGTGCTGGCTGCGCAGGTCTGGGTTGCCCAGGTCGGGCGCGTTCCGCTGCTGCTGCTCGACTCCTACGTGGAGGAGAACGACCCGGAGATGCGGGAGATCACCGACCGGCTGTACGGCGGCGGTACCGATCACCGGCTGCGACAGGAACTGCTGCTCGGTGTCGGTGGCGTCCGAGCGGTCCGGGCGTACTGCGCGATCACCGGCCATCCCGAGCCTGAGGTCTGCCACACGAACGAGGGACACGCCGGGTTCCTCGGCTTCGAGCGCATCCGCGAGTACATACAGCGCGGCTTGAAGTTCGCCGAAGCGCTGGAGCTGTGCCGGGCCGGCACCGTGTTCACCACGCACACTCCGGTGCCAGCCGGAATCGACAGGTTCCCGCTAGAGCTGGTGGAGCGCCAATTCAGCGGCGGGTCCGAGTCCGGCCTGCCGACCGAGGCGATCCTGTCGCTCGGTACCGAAACCTTTCCCGGTGGTGATCCCGCGGTGTTCAACATGGCGGTCATGGGCATGCGGCTGGCGCAGCGGGTCAACGGCGTGAGCGAGCTGCACGGCCGGGTGTCCCGCGAGATGTTCACCGGCCTCTGGCCGGGTTTCGACAGTGCCGAGGTGCCGATCGGGTCGGTGACCAACGGAGTGCACGCGCCGACCTGGGTCGCGCAGGAAGTGCTCGGCCTCGGCCTGGACACGCGGCGTAGTCACCAGGCCGTCGATCCGACCGACGACCCGGC
>JASHSO010000244.1 GCA_030038715.1 Streptosporangiaceae bacterium | reverse complement strand
GCGCTGGCGCTGTACTCGGCGACGCAATCCGGGGAGGGCGTCAAGCCCAAGGCTGGACCGTCGATCCTCTACCTGGTCAACCCGCAGGGCGGCCGGTACAAGCTGGCCACTTGGTCCGCCAAGAGCCCGCGGGCGCAGTGGGAGCTGCTCGCCTGGTCAGGCGATAGTGAACGGGCCCTGTTCACGCTCGGACCCGTCTTTCTTGAGGCCGCTCGTCAGCACGTATATCAGCTGCAGCTGCACACCGGACACGTAACCAGCTTCACGCTGCCCGCCAAGGTCAACGCAGTCGGTTACACCAGGCCCGACGGGCTCGGCATCCTGGCTGAGAAGGGGGCGCTCGGGGTCGGCGGTGGCACCATCACGCTGCAGCGGTACAGCCTGACCGGAACGCTGCAGAAGAGCCTGGCTGCCGTCGAAGGACTTGACGACCTGGCTGGCAGCGGCGGGCTTCCCTCGGCTCCCTACAACTCCGCTGGCACCGAGCTTGCCGCGGGGACGGCGACCGGCCTGGAACTGATCAGCAATGCGGGTGGGGTGATCCGGAAGCTGCCTGTTCACGGTGTGAGAGAAGGCTGCAGCGCTGTCCGCTGGTGGAGCGACAGCACCGTCCTGGCAACGTGCAACGGCACCGGTAGTAGCGGGCAGCGGATGTGGCTAGTTCCGGTCAGCGGTGCCAAGCCCACTGCGCTGACGCCCGCCCGCACGGGCAGCGGCTTCGACTTCGGCGACTTCAACGCCTGGCAGCTATCCAGCGGCATGTATGTGGACGGCTACGGGGCCTGCGGCAGCCTCGTCATCGGGCGCCAGCCGGCCCAGGGCAAGGAGACGCAGGTCAAGGTACCTGGCGCAGCTAGCAGCCTTGTCGTCAACGCCACCAGCTCAAAGCTCATGGTCGAGCGCATCAACGGGTGCAACCCCGGAATCTCGCTCGTCTGGTTCGACCCAAAGACGCGGGCGATTACGGTCGCCATCGGAGTGGGCAAAAATCAGGAGGGCGTGCGCGGCGTCACTCCGTATTTCATTGCAGGCAAGTACTGAGCCGCTTGCGCGTCGCACGCAAGCACCCCTCGTGCCGGATCGGCACCGTTCCGTCGATCCGGGACGAGGACTGAACATCGTCGGTGCGGTCGATGTGGTCGGTCCCGACACCGGCCTCGCCGCGCCCGACGACCAGCACCGTCTGATCCTGCAGTGGCCCGCTCATGACAGGCCCTGTCGAGGAACGGCCGGACATCGCCGACCGCGGCGTCAAGCTCGCTCTCGAGCAGGAAGTGGCCGCCGTCGACCAGGTAGATCTCGGGCCGGTGCGCGTCGGAGGCGAAAGCGCGGGCCCAGTCCGGTCCGACGGCTTGCGCAGGCGGGCGTTCCAGCTCCGGCAGAACGTATCCGCCTACGATGCCGCCTACATCGCGCTCGCTGAGACCCTGGACTGCTCTCTACTCACCAAGGACAGCAGGTTGCGCAAGTCAGCCGGTCACCACGCCCGCATAGTGGTTCTCTGACGCGTCGCACACGTCGCGAACCGCCTCGTCGGCGGTGGGCCAGACCATCCAGCAAGGACCTACCTTTGATACTCAAGGACCGATCTTGGTGGCTCGCAACAGGTCATGGCGCTGGTGCGGATCTCAAAAGAGCCCGTGAGCCCGGGTTTCTGAGGGCCGGCCGTTTCACCCGTTATTCCTGGTTGGTTCCCGCCAGTTCCCGATAGCGTGCTGAGTTGGCGCTGAGCCCCTAGCGGTTAGAGTCAGCCTCGCTGACCTGCCGAGATGCATGGAAGGGCCGCTGCGGGATGCCCCAGCCGTTAGCGCTCGCCCCGAAGACGGCAACGGATTAGCTATGCGCGCGGATCTGACTAACGTGCGGGTGCCGGGCCGCTGACTCACAGGTCTTGCGTCACCGAAGGCCGGGCATGCCCGCCCATGACTGGCGAGCGTGTCACACCCCGGCCGGGCGACTCCGCGCGCCATGGGCAGCTGAGACAAGCCAGCCGCACCTGGCTAAGCGAGCGCGGCCGCTGCCTGGTCGATGAGGTCGGCGATCGCAGCTGGCTGCGAGGCGAGTGAGGCGTGGCTGGCGTCGAGCTCGACCGTGTCCCGCGCGTTCAGGCGCTCGGCCATGCGGCGCTCGGTGTCCGGGTGGATCATGCGGTCGCTTGTCGAGACCTGATACCAGGCGGGCCTCTTCCGCCACGCCGGGTTCGAGACCGCGTTCCCGAAGGTTGAGCCAACCGGGGCCTTCTGCGTCACTGCCATTACCAGCGCTTCATCGGCGGGAAGGTCCTGGCAGAAGCTCTCGTGGTACTTGTCCTGCTTGATCCACACGTACCCATCCGAGTCGGGGGCGATGTTCCCAGCAGCTGCGGCCTCTGCCACATTCCAGCCGGAGATCTCGCCAAGGTTCTCACCGTTGTCAGGCGCAAAGGCCGCCACGTACACGAGCCCGAGCACATTCGGGAGGTCACCTGCCTGGGTAATCACCGCCCCGCCGTAGGAGTGGCCGACGAGCAGGACTGGGCCATCGACCTGCCTGATCATCTTCTCCGTGCGCTCAGCGTCGTCGTACAGGGACGTCAGCGGATTCTCGACCGCGTGCAGCGAGTCGTAACCGCGACGGCTGAGGTCGAGGATGACCTTGGCCCAGTGGGCGGCCCCACCCCAGAAACCATGGACGAGCACGACGCTTGGCTTGTTGCTCATGGCGATGCCCTTCTTGGATGGGCGGGCCGTCCGGCATAGCACCGGACGCCCCGCTCGAGATCTCTGGATGGGGATGGATGATGCTAGCAGCGGCGGCTTGCTTGCTTCGTTCGCCGGTCTATCGTCAGGTGGTCCCGTGGTTGGCCTTCACGATGACGTTATTGACAAGTCCGGCGGCCTAGACCAACAGCAGGTGCGGACCACCAGGTGCCACGGTGATGTGAGCGTGGGCCTGATGGGCCATGGCCAGCAGTTCGGCGGGGAGGATGGCGTGGTCGGCAAGTGCCGACCACGGCCCACGATGAGATGGTCTCCCAAGCCGGGACACCCGACTTCTGGTTCACGGCCGGGAAAAGAAAAGGGCGGCTGAACGGCGGCGAGCACCGCGCCGCGGCCGACACTACCGGCCCAAGGACGAGACAGTGCGCGGGCGGAAAGGGCAAGCCCAGGACCGCAAGATTCTCAGGCGGATCAACCAGCTGGTCGAGGACATCTCGCGGAACGAGAACATGGGGATCGGGAAGCCTGAGCCGCTCCGATACGAGTGGGCTGGATGGTGGTCCCGCAGGATCACCCAGGAGCACCGCCTCGTCTGCCGGGTGGTCGACGGCGGGGTCGAGGTCGCGATCTGCAGGTTCCATTACGGCAAGTAGAGCGGCCGGCCAACCGGCCCTCCACATCCGAGCTCGTGCTGTCGGCATGCAGCGAGCCCGCGACCGCCTTGGCCCGAGAGCTGGCCAGATTGACTGGCTCACAGCCGACATTCTGCGGTGGCGCCCAGGGCGTCACTACAGCCCTTCACCTGGATCGCGCTGCGAAGGCAGTCCTGAGTCCTGAGCTGCGGCAACGCCGCGCATGTTGCCAGAGAGTCCCGCAGGCAAGAAAGTCGGGTAGTGACCAAATCCGATCAGAACTGGCGGCGTGATGGCGTCCGAGCCGACAGTGCCTTCGATGTCGTCGTGGACGGCTACGACGCGGTCTACGCCGCAGCCGCATCGAGTCCGGCCTTCGCCAGGCTGTGGGCTGACCACGCCTACGGCGGCCCATTCCCCGCTGAGTTCGCTCACATCAGCTTCCTCACTTACGACGAGCTTCAGGCCATGGCGCATTTCCTCGCGCTTGGCGAAGGAACAGTGCTCGCTGACCTGGCTTGCGGCACCGGAGGACCGGGCCTGTGGATCGCAAGACAATGCGGAGCATCGGTCATCGGCGTCGACCCGTCATCCGCGGGCCTGGCGCAAGCTCGCAAGCGCGCCGAGCAGGTTGGCCTGGCGGACCGTTCGCTCTATCAGCTAGGCACATTTGCGAGCACTGGACTTGGGCATGGCGCCGCCGACGCTGCGGTGAGCGTCGACGCGATCCAGTACGCCCCCGACAAAACCGAGGTGTTCCGCGAGGCTTACCGCATCCTGCGCCCTCGGGGGCGGCTGGCGTTCTCCGCATTCGAGGTGGACCCCGAGCGCGTCGCAGGGATACCTGTTCTCGGCGTCGACCCTGTGCCCGACTACGCCCCGCTGCTCGCGACTGCGGGCTTTGCAATCGACTCGTACCAGGAATCTGTCGGCTGGGCAGTTCGAGTGCCTGCGACCTTCGGCGCCGTCATGGAAGCGATGCCGACGCTCGCTGACGAGATGGGCGAGGCCGCGGCGGCGTCCTTGCAGATGGAAGCGGCACCGACCCTTCAACTCCAGCCTTACCGGCGCCGGGTCATCGTCCACGCACGGCGCCTCGAACGCTGACCTCCGTTGGCGACCGCGGACCAGCCCGGACTGGGGCCGGGTCATCGATGTCCGGCGCACAAATCCGGGCGGGCGATTCCGCTCTGCGTGTGGTGCTGAGTTGGTGCTGACAGGTAGCCGGTCCAACATCACGCGCGCGCGTGTCCCGTGGGCAGGCCGGTGTCCTCATTGCCTGGGGTGGCGGCCCAGCTGGCGAGGAGCCGGAGGGTGTCGTGGGAGGGTGTGCCGGGCTCTGCCGTGTATGCGGTGAGGGTGAGGCCTTCGTCGGCTTCGATGGCCATGGCCTCGAACATAAGGTCGAGGTGCCCTACGGCTGGGTGGCGGAAGTGCTTGAGGCCGGTGCGGTGCAGGCGGACGTTGTGCGACGCCCACATGGAGCGGAATTCGTCGCTGCGGGTGGATAGCTCGCCGACGAGGTCGGTGAGGTCCTTGTTGAAGGGGTCGCGTCCGGCTTCAGTGCGCAGCAGCGCGACGGTGGTGTGGGCGGACTCGTCAAAGTCGGGGTAGAAGTCGCGGGCGGCGGGGTCGAGGAACCGGAATCTGGCTAGGTTGACCGGGCTGTCCGGGTCCCTGAAAGCCGGTGAGTACAGCGCCCTGCCGAGGGTGTTGGCGGCCAGGACGTCGAGGCGGCCGTTGCGAACGAAAGCTGGCGTTTCGGGCATGCCGTCGAGGATGCGCTGGATGCCGGGCCGGATGTGCCGTGGCGGGCGCCTGGCGCCGCGGGTGGGCCTCGTGTTCGCGGCGCGGGCGAGGTCGCGCAAGTAGAGCCGCTCGGCTTCGTCGAGCTGGAGCGCGCCGGCGATCGCGTCCAGAACGCTGTTCGATACGCCGGAGAGGTTGCCCTTTTCCAGCCGGGTGTAGTAGTCGGCGCTGACCCCGGCGAGTATGGCGACCTCCTCGCGGCGCAGGCCGGGAACGCGCCGGTTGCCGCCGTAGAACGTGAGTCCGGCCTGCTCGGGGGTGATCTTGGCGCGGCGGGTGATCAGGAAGTCCCGCGCGTCAGCCCGGTTGACGGTCATGGCATCCACGGTACGTGCCCGGCTGGCGGCGAAGGGGGTTCAGCTGGTACCCCCGACAGGCGCGGCCTCCCGCGCCCGCCCCGCAGCGGCTTGTA
>JASHSO010000243.1 GCA_030038715.1 Streptosporangiaceae bacterium | reverse complement strand
GCCAAGCTGTGCGCGGTCATCGAGGCGACCGGGGAGCGCGTCTTCGGGCCGTGGAAGGACTGACGCCGGGCGAGTTCTCGCCGAGTCGCGGCCAGGGCTCGCCGAGTCGCGGACCGGGCTCGCCGACCCGCAGACCGGGCTCGCCGAGTCCCGGGCAGCTGTCGGCGGGGCAGTTGCTCGGCCCGACCGAGATCAGGGAACTGGCCACGCAGCTGTCGGTGCGGCCCTCGCGGCGGCTCGGCCAGAACTTCGTCGTGGACGCCGGAACCGTCACTCGGGTTACGTCGCTGGCCAGCCTCTCGCCCTCCGACGTCGTGCTGGAGGTCGGTCCAGGCTTCGGCTCGCTCACTCTGCCGCTGTTGGCCGCGGCCCGCAGCGTGGTCGCGGTCGAGGTCGACCGGGTCCTCGCCGCCCAGCTTCCCGTGACGGTCCGTGCCAGGGCTCCCGAGCTTGCCGGACGGCTGTCCGTGGTGGCCGCCGACGCGGCCAGAGTGAGTTCCCTGCCGGGCGATCCGCCGACGGCGCTGGTGGCCAACCTGCCGTACAACGTGGCGGTCCCCGTCGTGCTGCACCTGCTGGCGACGCTGCCGTCGCTGCGCCGGGGCCTGGTCATGGTGCAGGCAGAGGTCGCGGACCGGATGTGCGCTGAACCTGGCTCTCGGACGTATGGTGTGCCGTCGGCCAAGCTGGCCTGGTTCGCCGGTGTGCGCCGGGCAGGGTCGGTGGGCAGGTCGGTGTTCTGGCCGGTTCCGCGGGTGGACTCGGGGCTGGTCGAGCTGGTCGTGCACTCGGCTGCGGAGGCGGCGAGGCTGCGGGGTACTGCCGGGCGGGACGCGGTGTTCCGGGTGATCGACGCCGCGTTCTCGCAGCGACGCAAGACGCTGCGGTCGGCGCTAGCCGGTTACTTTGGTTCGGCGGCCGCAGCCGAGTCGGTGCTGCTCGCGGCGGGTGTGGACCCGGGTCTGCGTGGTGAGGCGCTCGGCATCGCCGACTTCGTGCGGATCGCGTCGGCTGCGCCGGCGGGACCGGTCGCGTGAGCTGCGCCGGCGGGACCGGTCGCGTGAGCTGCGTCGGAGCGGGACCGGTCGCGTGAGCTGCGTCGGAGCGGCTCAGCTAGTGCCGGCGGTCGGCCGGGCGGCGCCGCGAACGTCATCGGGTGTCAGTTGTTGACGTTGTTTCAGCATCAGGTGACCAGTCATGCTGTTGGGAGATGCGACAGAGGCGGGTTTCAGTCGGTCCGGCGGCTGGTCGGCCGGGCTACGATGATCAGATCGTCGCATCAGTTATCCGGCCAGCCCCAGCCGTCACGGCCCGAGTCCCGGCGAAGGTGAACCTTCAGCTTGCCGTGGGCCCGGCCCGGACCGATGGCTATCATTCGCTTGTCACGGTGTACCACGCCGTCTCCCTGTACGACGAGGTCACCGTCCGGCCGGCGGCCGAGACAACGGTCGCGGTGGCGGGCGAGGGCGCGTGGCATGTTCCAACCGACCAGTCGAACCTGGCTTGCCGCGCCGTCAGCGTCCTAGCGAAGGCCGTCGGCTTGAATGTCGAGCAGTCATCGGTGCGGATCGACATCCGCAAGCGGATCCCGGTAGCGGCCGGCTTGGCGGGCGGCAGCGCGGATGCGGCCGCAACGCTGGTGGCGTGCAACGAGCTATGGCACTCCGGATTGTCCACCGACGAACTCGTCGACCTAGCCGCCGAGGTTGGCAGCGACGTGCCCTTCGCGATTCTCGGCGGAACGGCGGTGGGCACGGGGCGAGGCGAGCGGCTCACCCAGGCGCTGGTCGCGGGGACGTATCACTGGGCGCTGGCCTTCAGTGATTCCGGCCTCTCGACCAAGGAGGTATACGCGACCTGCGATCGCCTGCGGGCTGCGAGGGTCCGGCGTGGCGGGCATGCCGCGTCGGGGACTGCGGATGCTCAGCCGGGGTCGGCGGCCTCAGCCGCTCCGGCGGCCTCAGCCGCTCCGGCGGCATCAGCCGCTCCGGCGGCATCAGCCGCTCCGGGGGGCCGGGCTGCTCCGGCGGCCCGATCGGCTCGGGTAGGCCGGGTAGGCCCGGCGGGCCCGTCGGGATCGGCGGCCCCGGTAGCCGAGCCTGAGCTGAGCCATCCGCTGATGACCGCGCTGCGGTCGGGAGACCCCGCCAGGGTCGGCCCGCTGCTCAGCAATGATCTCCAGCCTGAGGCCCTGTCGCTGCGACCGGAGCTTCGCCGAGCTCTGGCCGCCGGACTCGAGCATGGCGCGCTTGGCGCGGTCGTGTCCGGCTCCGGCCCTACCTGCGCCTTCCTGGCTTCCGATGCCCCGCACGCACGGGACCTCGCGGTGGCGCTGACAAGCGCCGGAGTGTGCCGAGCGGCAGCCAGGGCGAGCGGGCCGGCGCCGGGAGCCTTGCTGGTCGGCGGCGGCCCGCTGGCGTGAACCTGGTCAACCTCGAGCAGGCGACGAAGGCCCACGACGACAGGGTGCTGCTCGACGGCGTCTCGCTCGGTGTCTCGGTGGGCCAGCGGATCGGAGTAGTCGGCCGGAACGGAGCCGGAAAGACCACGCTGCTCAGCGCGCTGGCGGGCATGGCCCACCTGGACTCCGGCCGGGCGACGCAGGCGCGCGACAGCACGATCGGTTACTTGCCGCAGCAGGAAGTCCTGGCCGGCACCGTCGGCGAGCTTGTGTTCGGCTCACTCGCCGAGCACGAGTGGGCAGCCGACCCGCGAAGCCGGTCGGTGATCGGCGCGCTGCTCGACGGCGTCTCCGCTGGGGCGGACGTCAGCGAGCTGTCGGGCGGTGAGCGGCGCCGTACGGCACTCGCCGCGCTGCTTCTCGGCAGCTACGACCTTCTGCTGTTGGACGAGCCGACCAACCACCTGGACATCGAGGCGATCAACTGGCTGGCCGGCTACCTGGGCGAGTACGCGAGCAGCTTCGTCGTGGTCACACACGACAGGTGGTTCCTGGACGCGGTCACCGACCAGACCTGGGAGGTGGCCGACGGGCACGTGCACTCCTATGACGGCGGCTACTCCGCGTACGTGCTTGCCCGGGCGGAACGCGCCAGGGTGGCCGCCGCAGCAGACCAGCGCCGTCGCAAAGTGCTGCGCAAGGAACTGGCGTGGCTACGGCGCGGCCCCCCGGCCCGGACTAGCAAGCCGAAGTTCCGGATCGAGGCAGCGAGTGCCCTGATTGCCGAGGAGCCGCCGGCCCGAGACGGCGTGGAGCTGGCACGACTGGCAGCGGCCAGGCTCGGCAAGACGGTTCTCGACCTCGAGGACGTGTCGGTCAGCGCCGGTCGGCGGCGCCTGCTTGATGACGTCACCTGGCAGCTCGGGCCGGGCGAACGAGTCGGCGTGGTCGGCGCCAACGGCGCCGGCAAGACCACGCTGCTGGGCCTGCTGTCCGGCGGGCTGGCCGTGCCGGGCAATGGCGGGCAGGCCGTGCCCGGCAATGGCGGGC
>JASHSO010000242.1 GCA_030038715.1 Streptosporangiaceae bacterium | reverse complement strand
GGCCGGGCTGGTCGAGATCCTGGCCGACCGCGGACACCAGACGGTGGCCGCCGTGGGCGATGCCGAGGCGCTACGAGCGGCCGTGGACGAGCACGAGCCGGATGCTGCCGTCGTGGACGTGCGAATGCCGCCCGACTACACCGACGAGGGTATCCGGGCGGCTATCGCCATCCGCCGTGACCACCCCGGCACCGGAGTGCTGGTCTTCTCCCAGTACATCGAGACCCGCCACGCCGCCGAGCTGCTAGGAGCGGTATCCGGCCGCGGTGCCGCCGGCATCGGATACCTGCTCAAGGACCGCGTCGGCGATGTCGGCGAGTTCGTCGACGCGCTGTGCCGGGTGGCGGCCGGCGGCACTGCCCTCGACTCCGAGGTCGTCACGCAACTCCTAGGGGCCACCCGGCGCATCGATGACCTCGATGCTCTCACCCCCAGAGAGCACGACGTCCTCTCCCTGATGGCCGAAGGCAGGTCGAACGGCGCCATCGCCGGCACGCTTGTGATCTCGGAGCGGGCAGTCGAGAAGCACGTCGCCAACATCTTCGCCAAGCTCGGTCTGGCCCCCTCAGACGCTGACCACCGGCGGGTGCTCGCCGTCCTCCGCTACCTGGAGTCCTGACCCGGGGTGCGCTCCAACCGAGATCTACTGTGAGCCTGCCCCTTGCCGGGCGGGCACCTTTGGCCATTACGGGCCCGGACTGGGCGGGGACTTCGACGGCACCGTCGTCACTTGAATGACGTCGTCTCCTCCGGTGATCGTCCGCTACCTGCCGTCGCTGGTCGGCCCGCGCTCTCCGATCGTCGTGACCGACGCCTCCCGCGTCGGCCGACGCAGCAGCCAGTGCTGCATGATGGCCCGCTCGGCGGCCGACCAGCTGGCCGTCGTCACCAGGTAGACGACGGCTGCCAGCGGTACGAATGCTGCGATGACCACGGTGCAACAGGGCAGCAGTCGGCTCAGGATGGCGAGCGGCCCGGCTGGCGGGCCGCCCTCGACCGCGTCGGTGTTGGCGAGCCGTGCGCCAGCCAAGCCGACGACTGCTAGCAGCCCGAAAAGGCAGACGAAGAGCAGGCCATGGAGACTGAGCGGGCCTGGGAAGCTCAGCCAGCGGCTGCCGAGCGGACTCGCGAACAGGCTGCGGTGCAGCAAGCCGTTGGGCTGGCCGGCCACAGTCGGGGACAGGAACAGCCGGTACATGACGCTGAAGAACGGCAGTTGGACGAACAGCGCTAGGCAGCCGGCCAGCAGGCCGGTCCCTTCCTGCCGGTACAGGCCGGCGAGTTCGCGCTGCAGCCGGTCGGGCTGACGGGCATAGCGTCTGCGCAGTTCCTGAACCCGCTCGTGGAGCGCGGAGATAGCGGCCTGGCCGCGGATGGAGTAATAGCTGAGCGGGAAGAGCAGCAGCCTGACCGCGATCGTGAACACGACGATTGCGGCGGCAGTGGCCGCGCCGCCGGTCAGCGGCGCCAGTACAGCGGCCAGAGCGAACACGAGGTGATAGGCAGCCCCCATCGGGGCGGCAAGGAAAGCAAGCATGGCGGGCACCCTCCAGCGGGGTCGATAGCTCGGGTGATAGCTGGAGGCGGCAGCTCGACCCAGCCGCGCCAAGGCAGACCCGTGCCCACGCAAAGCGCGCGTAAGCCTGCGTGGTGCGCCGGTGTCTGGGGGTCAGCGCCCCGGCGCGCGGCTGGTCAGGCGGCTGCCGGGGCCGCCGATGGCGCTCGTGGCCGCGGGTGGCCGGCCGCGTCCGGATCGAGCTGACGCTGGAATACCGCGCCCCACGACTTCCTACGGAGGGCAGCCACGCGCCCGGGCAGCAGCCCAGACCCGAGGGCGCCGGCGATCCAGGCAGCCTGGGCGAGGAGTGTGATGACCACGGCGGCCAGGCTCATCGCGGCGAACGCCAGCACGGATGACGGCGTAACGAGCACATGAGAGGCGACCTGCCAGCCGAACACTGCCTCGGCGGAGGCAATCGCCGCTAGTGCCCTCGGGTTCACCGCTGTATCCACTCGGCCTGCACGCCAGTTATCCGGCACCAGCCTCACTCTAAGCCACGTGGTCGTGCCGTCAGTCCGGCGGCGCCTGCCGTCGCCTCACGGCGCGGCGAGCTGGCTGAGCGCAGCCTCGACGGCACGGTGGAACGTCGGGTAAGCGTAGATCATCTCCCGCAGCCGCTGCACCGGGACTGCCGCGTGAACGGCGAGGGTGAGCATGCTCAGGACTTCCCCGCCCACCGGACCGGCGGACGTCGCCCCGACGAGCACCTGGCGCTCGGCGTCGGCCACTAGCTTGATGAAACCCTCATTGCCGGCCTTGTGTATCCAGCCCCGTGCTGAGCTGGGGATTGGGCTGACGCTGGTGCTGACTCGCCTGATTCGCTCCCTGGCGCGCGCCTCGGTGAGGCCGACCGCGCCGATTTCGGGATCGGTGAAGGTGACTCGCGGGACCGCGTGGTACTCGGCTTGATGCACAGGGTTGCCGAGTATGTCGGCGATGACGATCGCCGCGTGGTACATCGACATGTGCGTGAAGGCGCCCACGCCGACGACGTCGCCGATCGCCCACACCCCGTCGGCCGCGTGCATCAGGCCGTCCACCGTGATCCACCGGGCGTTCTCATCAAGGCCCGCCCAGTGCAGGCCAAGTCCGGCCAGGTCGGCCCTGCGCCCCGTGGCCACCAGCAGCCGCTCTGCCCGCAGTGCGCTGCCATCTGCCAGGGTCACGGAGAACTCCGCGTCGCTGTGCGCGACCAACGTCGCCGCCTGACCGGTCTCGACCCGGATGCCTTCGCGGCGCAACGCGGCGGCGACAAGAGCGCCGGACTCGGGCTCTTCCATGGGCAGCAGCTGCCCGGCTGCCTCCACGATCGTGACGGCGGCGCCGAACCTCGCAAACACCTGGCCGAGCTCGACGCCGATAGCGCCGCCGCCGAGTACGAGGAGCGACCGCGGCACCCGCTCGGCCTCGATCGCTTGCCGGTTGGTCCAGAACGGCGTTTCCGCGAGCCCGGTAATAGGCGGCACGGAGGGCACGGTGCCGGTATCGATGACGATGCCGCGCCGCGCCTTGAGCTGGGCATCGCCAACGCTGACCAGGCCCGGGCCGGCTATCGCGCCCCGGCCACGGAACAGCGTCCCGCCGGCTGCGGCGAACCTGTCGGCGGCCGCCGTGTCATCCCAGTTGGCCGTCGCTTCGGTGCGGATCCTGCTGGCTACCGGTGCCCAGTCCGGCGTGATGACCGACACGCCGGCCATCCCGGGAATCCGCCGTCCTTCAGCGAGCAGGTTGGCAGCCCTGATCATCATCTTCGACGGGACGCAGCCCCAGTACGGGCACTCTCCGCCGACCAGCCCCGCTTCGACGCCGGCCACGGCCAGCCCCGCCTCGGCAAGCCGTCCGGCCACGTGCTCGCCGCCCGGGCCCATGCCGATGACTACCACGTCGAACTCATGCTCGGGCACGCTGACCTCCCTAAGCGCGGCCGGGTGCCTGCCAGCCGACCGCCGACGAAGCTGCCGCTGCTGTCGCAGTTCGCGCCAGTATCACCCGAGGCGGATGATGCCAGCCCGGACACCGGCTCCGTACGGTCATTGCAGCAGAACACCGCAACCGCTGGAGAGAAGCGGTCCGGAGCGGGGCAGCATTGTGCCTGACCCGGCCGCCAGGTAAGGGGGCAGCGATAGTGAGCAGTGCAGGTGAGCGGCCAGCCACTGCCAGCGCGTCCGCTCAGCCAAGCGTGCCCGCCCAGAGCAACGACGACGCCGCCCGGGCGGCCGCCTATCGGCGCGACATCGAGGAAGGCCGCTATGAGGAAGGCCGTGCGAGCGTCTGGGTTGGCCGGGTGCTGGCCGGAACCCTGATGGTCGTGTCCGGAATCTTTGACTTCATGGTCGGGCTCTCGGCAGTGACGCACGGCAGCTTCTTCGTATACCGGACTCACTACGAGTTCAACTGGACCACCAAGGGCTGGGGCTGGACTGAGCTGGTAGTCGGCCTCGTCGTGCTCGCGGTCGGCGTATGCCTGCTCCTTGGCATGCTGTGGGCGCGTGTTGTCGCCGTGATCATGGCGACGGCAAGTCTCTTGGCTAACTTCCTGTTCATCCCGTTCTATCCGCTCTGGGCGATCGTCGTCATCGCCATTGACCTGTTCATCATCTGGGCCTGCGTCGCAAGGACAGAACCGAGACAGGTTCCGCTCTAGCACGGTCGGCACCGCAGCCAAGTAGCCCGGAGGCCGCTGGCAGTGCGACGGGACGGGCTGCCCCGGCCGGACTTCGGGTGCGAACGTGCGTCAGGTACCGGCCCGCTGCTCGCGGGCCCTGACCTGGCGCTGGTGGTGCTCTTGCCACGCGCCGGCACCGGCTGCGGTTGCCGCCCTTGTCTGGTCCCACTTGTGCCGGACCATGTCGGTGGGCGGCACCTCCAGCTGGCGGATCCACCGCCGCGCCGCGACGATGAGCGCCGAACCACCCACAACCAGGCCGGCGAACGCCAGTAGGCCGCCGGCGCCGATGAGCGCAGCGCCGATGACGACGGGCCGGCTGTTGAGCTGGAAGCCGGTCGTAGTGCTCTGGACGTCGTCCATTGCGTCCTTCCTGAGGGCGGCGTTACCGGTGGTCTTCACTGTTCCCGATGACCACGTCGGCGTGCTCATCCGTTGCGGGTGATTCGCGACCGGGTGGTCTTCGGTAAAGCTCGTTCCGGGGTGCGCACG
>JASHSO010000241.1 GCA_030038715.1 Streptosporangiaceae bacterium | reverse complement strand
CGGCCCTGGATGCGACCCTGACTGGTCACTAAAAGCAGTCAGCGGCCCTCTTTGAACTCCGGCTGCGTATCGGTCACCGTGACCGAACTGCTTGCTGGTGTCGGGGAAGCTGCCTTTGAACGTGGTGCAGGCTATGTAGCACGCGGTGCCGCCGGCATCGGCGTGATCGAAGTTGTGGCCTCCTCCTATGCTGAGATTGACCGGGGATCTTAGCCGGACGTAGTTCCAACGCCCGGCCGTCAGCTTGCCTGATGTGACGTCGGCTGCCTTGACGATCGAAGCGCCTCCCGAATAGAGCTGCCAGAGTGCGAACTTCTGAGGTGACGCGGACTGGCCGCTCGGGCATACCCACCACCAGTAACCCTCGAACCAGACCCCACCGCTGGTGACCTCGAAGACGATCCCGGCATCGAAGGGCCCGCTGTACGTGACCGGGGTGGACGGCCCTCTTGTGGTAGGGAACAGCCGATAGGAGGGCGCGCGGTCGCCCGCGACACTAGCGCCGTCGCTGACGTCGGAGTCGAGCGGAGCAGCGGACTGCCCCCGAGGGCCTTGCCTAAGGTTTACGGCGGCTGCGGCCGAGCCGGACCGCACGTCCAACAGCACTGCAGCGCCCGCCACGCCCACCGCAGCCGCTCCGATCGCTTTGCCAATGGCTCGGCGGCTGACAGTATCAGTCCGAGAGCATCTGTCCACCGGGCGGTCGGACCCCTCGACCTTGGCCTGAGCCACCTCGGTGTCGGCGGCCAGAGTTGGCCGGAGAACGGGGTAGGGCGTGCCGGCCAGAAGCCCTTCGACCCGGCGTCGAAGCTCAGCATTCTCCTCGCTCAGCCGATCGCATATCTCCGCCAGCTCTCTCACCTTTGTCGTCAAAGCCTCAAAGGCGGCAGCGTCATATGTGTCTATGGCGCCTCTCCCTTCAGTTACGCCTAAGCGGACGCTAGCAGTGCAGCTGGCGTTAGGTACACGAATTCGCACATTGGCCCAGCCAGTCACCCGCCGCGTTGGTGCCCGGCAGCGTGCAGGTTTAAGAGCTCGACCCGTTCGCGAAGACCACCGCTCGCCCCTCTAGTGCTCATGCAACCGACGGGCCTGGCGCCACCACAGGACCACGCAGACGACTGCCGCTGAACAACCGCGAACCAGTCGCACCATCAGGCACCGGTCACAGATCCCGAGGGTTGAAGATAATGCGAGGAACGTTTTGGAAATTCGTTATTCGGCCACGACAGGGACCACTTGCCGTTCATGCAAATCACTAACGAAATCCGCGCGATGGCCACGCCGCCGAGTGAGTAGTTGGTCTCGATGGCAAAGCTAGGGCGTTAGAGGCACCCAGCTGTCGGTGCTTTGGTATCTGCGGGCTCCACGCGCCTGAGGAGTTTACTGCTCGCCTTAAGGCACGCGCAGGCACTGGCCAGGTGACCGGCGCCACCGCGGCGATCCGGATCCGGGCGCCGAGGCACTGCGGCAGCCTGCGCTCTTTACCGCCTAGCATGTAAGCACATTCGGGTGGCCCATAGCTGGCTGGCCGGGAGTCCTCGCCACGTGGAAGCTTGGGGGGGTGCGGCTTGGGTCTCCAGCAGCGAACGCCCGTTGCTGAGCTTCTCCCAGCACCGTTACGCCGCGTTGCCTGCATCGTGCTGACTGGCAGCGCCCTGGTCACTGCCGTAGGCGGATACCTGTGCGCCAGCGGTCGGTACGGAGATCCGCTGGACAGACCGATCGACTCCTGGATCATCGTTCACCTGGGCAGGCAAGGGCGCGTACTTCAGCTTGCAGCCGACCTCGGCCAACCGGCCCAGGTCATCGTCATGACGACCGCCCTCATCCTGACCTGCTTGGCCGCTCACCGAGTCAACGGAGCGGTACTCGCAGCAATCAGCGTCCCTGCCGCTGGAGGTCTCACGGAGAAGGTACTCAAGCCACTGGTGCATGAGTCCTACTCGGCTTATCCCAGCGGCCGGACGACCGGAGCGTTCGCCCTTATCGCGATCATGGCTGTACTCATGGCTCGCCCGTCGCGGTGGAGGCCAGGACGAGCTTGGCGAGTCGCCCTCGCCACCACCGCCGGAGTCGTCGGCTGTGCGGTCTGTGTTGCGACCGTTGGGTTGAACGACCATCACTTCACCGACACCGTTGGCGGCGCGGCAGTCGGGACCGGAGTCGTGCTCGCCGCTGCGCTTTTGCTCGACCTACCTGGTGTCCGGAAACTGCTCGCACTCGCCCACCCCAGCCGGCGCCGACTCACCGCAGACGAGCAAGTCCAGGCAGAGGACCCCAGCCCGCCTTAGCCGCATCAGGCGAGCTTCAGCCAAGCCAGCCGCGCTAACCCCGTGCGTTCCTGGCAGCATTCACGCCTTCGCCAGCCCCGGCCCCGCCGTTACGGGCCGGACCACTGCTGTCGGAAGGCCTCTCATCGGTGTGCGGAACGGCTGCCGCATCCTGCTCATCCGCGTTGTCAACCCGCTGCACGGTGACCGTCCCGATCCTGTTGCGCCGTCCGGCCAGGCTCTCCGCGGTCAGTTTCAGGCCGGAAACCGTCGCGACCGAGCCGGCGATCGGCACCCGCCCGAGCTGGTGCGCCAGCAGGCCCCCGACGGTCTCCACGTCCTCGGCCTCGATCGACACGCCGAACAGGTCCGCGAGCTCCTCCACTGGCAGCCGCGCGCTCACTCGGGCAGTTCCCTCGCTCAGCCACTCCACCGGCGGGCGCTCCCTGTCGTACTCGTCGGCGATCTCGCCGACGATCTCCTCGAGGATGTCCTCGATCGTGACCAGGCCCGCCGTGCCGCCATACTCGTCGATCACGATCGCCATGTGGACGTGCCTGGCCTGCATCTCGCCCAGCAGGTCGTCGACCGGCTTGCTCTCGGGGGCGAACGTGGCCGGCCGCATGATCGACTCGACCGTCTCGACGGTCTCGCCCTCAGGGTGCTCGTGGATCCGTGTGATGACGTCCTTCAGGTAGGCGATGCCGACCACGTCGTCCAAGTTCTCCCCGGTCACCGGGATGCGGGAGAACCCGCTGCGGAGCGCGAGCGACAGCACCTGGCGCAGGGTCTTGCCGCGCTCGACGAAGACCATGTCGGTGCGCGGCACCATCACCTCTCTGACGATGGTGTCGCCCAGCTCGAATACCGAGTGGATCATCGCGCGCTCGCCAGGCTCGATGATCTGCCGCTGCTCGAGCAGGTCCACCAGGCCCCGCAGATCCTCCTCCGACCCCGAGCCGTCCCGCTGGCCAGGCCCGGGACCGAGCGCGCTGCCCGCCGCCAGCAGGATCCTGGGCAACGGCCCGAGCACCCGGATAATCGGCCGCAGCACCGCGGCGGCCCTGCTCGCCACCCGCACCGGGTTGCGGCGCCCGATCCCGCGCGGCAGCGCTCCGGCGAGCAGGTAGGCGGCCACCGTCATCGCTGCCGCAGTGATAAGGAAGGCCTTCCAGCTGACCCCGAGCCAGTGCACCAGGACGGCGGTGACCAGCACGGCGGATGAGATTTCCGCAGCGACTCTGATCAAAAGAACAAGAGAAAGGTAACGAGGTGCTTCCGCCAGCACCGCCTGCAGCGGCTGCGCGGTTTCCCCCGCTGACCGACCGAGCTCCTTGGCGCCGGCCCTGGACACGCGCAGCAACGCGGTCTCGGCGCTCGTACACCAGCCCGCTACCAGCATCAGCGCGAGCGCGGCGACCAGCAGCCAGCCCATCTGCCTGTTACCCGCCTGAGTCGGTGTGCGGTTCGCCGCGCCTGCCCTGGCCCGCGGCGTCACCCGCAGCATCGCCGCGCCTGCCCTGGCCCGCGGCGTCACCCGCGGCATCGCCGCGCTCGGCCCGCCACGCCGCTAGCAGCCTGTCCTGCAGGCCGAACATCTTCGCGTGCTCGTCTGGCTCGGCGTGATCGTAGCCGAGCAGGTGCAAGATGCCGTGCGTGCACAGCAAGTCGATCTCGTCCTGGACGTCGTGGCCCGCCTGCACCGCCTGTGCAGCGGCCACTTGCGGACAGATCACCACGTCGCCAAGCAGGGTTTCCGCCGGGTCCGCATCGGAGGGAGCATGGTCGCCGTAACCGCCCGGCTGAGGCAGCCTGAGCTCGTCCATCGGGAAC
Organism: Streptosporangiaceae bacterium; assembly: GCA_030038715.1. Classification (GTDB taxonomy): domain Bacteria; phylum Actinomycetota; class Actinomycetes; order Streptosporangiales; family Streptosporangiaceae; genus JAJYUU01. The sequence continues at coordinate 5,193 of JASHSO010000241.1, read as the reverse complement.
GCGAGCACGTCGGTGGGACCTTCCTCCCCCATCCAGCGCACGTGCAGGGCGGTCATCGCCGGCTCGTCGACAAGCAGTACGGAGAGCTCGGCCAACGGGTGAACTCGCATGTCGTCGAGCACGTGCCGAGCCAGCCCGGCCAGCAGCGCCTCGTCGACTTCGGTACCCGACTCGTTGGCGATCTCGATCGTCATCGTCTTCCCGTCAGCGGAACGTCACCGGTTCCGGTAGCCGTCCCGGCGCTGCCGTCCCGCGGGCAGCCGGCCGGGCTCGGCGGCAGCTTGCCTGGCGTCATATCTCTCGTAAGCATCCACGATGTCGGCTACCAGCTTGTGCCTGACGACGTCATGGCTGGTGAGCCGGGAGAAGTAGACGTCATCGACGCCCTCGAGTATCCCCTGCACCTGCCGAAGGCCGCTGAGCTGCCCGGTAGGCAGGTCGATCTGGGTGATGTCGCCGGTGACCACGATTCTCGACCCGAAGCCCAGCCTGGTGAGGAACATCTTCATCTGCTCGGGCGAGGTGTTCTGGGCCTCGTCCAGGATGATGAACGAGTCATTCAGCGTACGGCCCCGCATGTAAGCAAGGGGTGCGATCTCGATCGTGCCGGCGGCGGTCAGCCGCGGTATCGATTCCGGGTCGACCATGTCGTGCAGCGCGTCGTAGAGCGGTCGCAGGTAGGGGTCGATCTTCTCGTAGAGCGTGCCAGGCAGGAAGCCGAGCCGTTCTCCCGCCTCCACCGCAGGCCTGGTCAGGATGATCCGGTTGACGTCCTTCGCCTGCAGCGCCTTGACCGCCTTGGCCATGGCCAGATAGGTCTTCCCCGTGCCTGCGGGGCCGATCGCAAATACGACGGTGTGGGTGTCGATGGCATCGACGTAGCGCTTCTGATTCAGCGTCTTCGGCCGGATCGTCCGCCCGCGGCTGGACAGGATGTCCAGGTTGAGTACTTCCGCAGGCCGCGCGCCTGTCTTCCGGCGCAGCATGGCCACGCTGTGCTCGATCGAGTCGACCGACAACTGGGCACCGCTGGCGATGAGCTCGATCAGCTCGTCGAACAGCCGGGACGCCATGTCGGTCTCTTGGCGTGAGCCGGTGACTGTGATCTCGTTGCCGCGGACGTGGAAGTCGGCGTCCACCGTGCGCTCGATCACGCCGAGCAGCTCGTCGCCCGATCCGAGCAGGCTGACCATTGACTGATCGTCGGGAATCACGATCTTTACCTGCGCCGTGTCGGCCTCGGCCCGGTCGCCACTGGCAGCGTTACCGTTGGTGCCGTCGCTGCTGGTCCTGCCGGTCACACCGCCGATGACGGTGGCCGTAGCCGACCGCACGCGCTTGCGGGAGTCGCCTGAATTATCGGTCAATGCCTCTTCCCTGCCGCCGCCTCGGCCTGGCCGGCGTTGCCACCATGGTAACGGCCTGCTGCCCCGATCAGCCTGGCGGCCAAGTCATGCGGCGCCCACCGAGGACGTGGGCGTGCACGTGGCCGACGGTCTGGCCGCCGTTGTTCCCGGTGTTGAAGACGACCCGGTAGCCATCACCGGCTACGCCCTCGGCCACAGCAACCTCATGCGCGTGGTCGATCAGTTCTGCCAGCAGGCCGTCGCCAGCCCCCGCAAGCTCGGCCAGGTTGGCGTGGTGCGAGCGCGGAATCACGAGCACGTGAACCGGAGCTTGGGGATTGATGTCGCGGAACGCGATGGTCCTGACTCTATCGGACACTAGGGTGGCGGGCACCTCGCCAGCGGCGATGCTGCAGAACAGACATTCGGGCACAGCACAGATCTTAACGTCTGCCCGTCGTACCGCGCCCATGCCAGCTAGTGTTGCCTTACTGCGAACCGCGGTGCGCCAACCCCCAGGTGCCACGGCCCCGTCAGCTAGCGGCCCCGCCACCGAACGGCCACAGCTACTGGCTCTGCCTCACCCATCGGGGTGACATGCGCAAACGCTGATGGCTCGAGGGGTGGGGGGACGTAGAAGTGGTCAAGCATGCCGGTATCGCTCCGGCATCCAGCAGAGATCCGTGATGGCAGCGGGTCAACCTTCGGACGGCGCGGCGCGTCCCATCAGCGTGACCGAAACCCTTGTGGCAGAAGTTGTTGCCCTGGGTTCCGATGAGGCAGATCTGGAAGCCGACCGAGCGGTGGCTGAGCTCTACAGCGCTCACTACCGCTCCCTGGTGCGGCTTGCTGCCCTGCTGGTTCGCGACGTGGGAACTGCGGAGGAAGTGGTGCAGGACGCGTTTGTCGCGATGCACGGCGGGTGGCGCCGCCTGCGAGACAGCGACAAGGCCCTGTCCTACTTGCGGCAGTCTGTAGTAAATCGATCGCGTTCGGTGCTCAGGCACCGAGTAGTGGTCGACCGGAACGCACCTAAGCCCCCGCCCGACATGCCCAGTGCCGAGCTAGGCGCGATCGCGCTCTTTGAGCGATCGGCGGTCATAGCGGCGCTGCGCACGCTGCCACCCCGGCAGCGGGAGGCCCTAGTGCTACGGTTCTATGCCGATATGTCCGAAGCTCAGATCGCGCAAACGATGCGGATAAGCCGGGGCGCCGTCAAGAGCCACACCGCCCGGGCCATGACAGCGCTGCGAATGGTCCTGGAGCGTACGGGATGAACGCTCCCCGCGACTATGACGCGATGCTGCGGCGCGCTTTGCATGCCGCGGTAGATCCGGTCGAGCCCACACGGGACGGCCTGGACCGGATACGCGGCCGGCTGCGACGGCCACGGTCGGTCCAGGTCGCCGAGATCCTGGCGGCTTGGGCCACCTTCTGCCTGCTGGTCCGTGGTGTGCTGCAGTCCGCGGCCTACTGGCTGTCAGGCGGCATGCTGCTGATCAAGGAGCAGGTAGCTCGTCGTACTGCGCACCGGGCGCGGCACGTCGGTCAGCTGTCGGGCGGCATGCTGCTGATCAAGGAGCAGGTAGCTCGTCGTACTGCGCACCGGGCGCGGCGCGTCGGTCAGCTGTCACGGCTGGGTTGGCTGCGCCTGGCCACGGTGTCTGCCACAGCCGTCTTCGTCATGGCCGCCGGCGCCTACGTGGCGATCGAGGTTCCCGGAGCCGTTTCGCCCTCCGGGGTCCAATCACACGCGGGGTCGAGTCGGTCCAGCGCTACGGCGAACGGCGGGCCGGGTAGCCAGGCCGGTGCCACGCTCGGCGGTGGCACGCCGGGAGCCACCAGCAGTCCGCCGGTCTCGCCGACCCCTTCGCCCTGCAAGAGCGCCGCGCCGAAGCAGAGCGCGCCCAGTTCGTCGTCCTCAGCGTCGCAGTCGCCGTCGTCCTCAGCCACGCCAAGCCAGAGTCCCAGCTCGACCCCGAGCCCGACGCCAACCGCCACGCCCACTCCGGCTGACTCAGGAAACTCCACTCCTGCCGGCGACTCATCCGGGTCCGGTAAAGCGGCCGCCAGCACCGACACAGCCGCGCATCTCGGCACCGCCCAGGTGGCTGCCTCCTCGCCCTGCCCGTCCGCGACCACTAAGACCCCCAAGCCGCCGGCGCCGGGTGGCGGCGGCGGTGCCAGCTCGGCTGCCGTCAGCGCGGCCGGGCTTGATCACGCGACCAGGCTTAATGACGCCGCTTGACGACGGCCAGGCTTGATCAGCGCGGCCAGGCTCAATGACGCCGCTTGACGACGGCCAGGCTTGATCGGCGCGGCCAGGCTCAATGACGCCGCTTGACGACGGCCAGGCTTGATCAGCCTGGCCAAGCTCGATTATCCGGCCAGGCTCACATCGGCGCTCGCACGGGGACCGAGCGGCGGCTTGGAGTCACCGCCAGCGGGCGGTGCTGGCCAAGATGACTCCCACTGCTACTGCGCCGGCCGACGAGGCCCGCAGGATCGTCGGCCCGAGCCTGGCTGGGATGCCACCCGCCGTGAGCAGCGCCTCGCGCTCGAGCGGGGTGATCCCTCCTTCCGGCCCTACCACGATCACAATCTCGCCTGCCTGCGGGATCACGACATCGCCGAGCGCGACATCCGCTTCGGGGTCGAGTACCACACCCAGCGCCGCTGCGCCCACCCGATTGGTCACGGCGGCGAGGTCGGCAAGCTGCGTCACCTCGGGAAACCAGGCTCGCCGCGACTGCTTCGCGGCGGCCGCCGCAGCGGAACGCCACCGGTTGAGTGCCTTCGCCGCCCGCTCCCCGCGCCACTGCGCCACGCAAAGCTGCGCCGCCCACGGCACCACGGTGTCGGCACCGACCTGCGTCACTAGATCGACCGCGAACTCAGCTCGTTCCCCTTTCGGTATGGCTTGCACGACGGTGACAGCGGGCTCGGGGCGCGGCTCGGCTCGCTTCGACAGGACAGTCAGCTCCAGCCGTCCCGGCCAGGCCCCTGTGACCACGCACTCGGCCACGGTGCCCGCTCCGTCGGTGAGGTCGGCTCGCTCGCCGGGGGCGAGCCTGCGCGCATTGCTCGCGTGCCTGCCTTCCTGGCCCGTCAGCGCGATGCGACCTGCGGCCAGGTCCGCCGCGGCTGCCAAGAAGAGCGGCGGCCTCACCGGCTGCGAACCCGGCCGTCAGCGGCCGTTGAACGCATCGCGAAGCCGAGAGAAGAAGCCCTGCTGGCCGGGCGCGAACTTACCGGGCGGGGCCTCCTCACCGCGCAGCTTGGCTAGCTGACGGAGCAGTTCCTCCTGCTCGGGCTCCAACTTGGTGGGAGTCTCCACCGTGACGTGGATGATCAAGTCGCCGCGCCCCGAGCCGTTCAACCGCTCAGTCCCCTGCCCGTAGAGCGGAATTGCCTGGCCGGACTGCATGCCCGGGCGGATGTCGAGGTCCGCGGGCCCGTCCAGCGTCTGGACCTGCAGCGTCGCCCCGAGTGCGGCGGCCACCATCGGGATCGTCACCGTGCAGTGCAGGTCATCGCCCTGCCGCTCGAAGATCGGGTGCGGCCGCTGCACGATCTCCAGGAACAGGTCCCCCGGTGGGCCGCCGCCCGGGCCGATCTCGCCCTCGCCGGCCAGCTGGATGTGGGTGCCGTCCTCCACGCCAGCCGGGATCCTGACCTTAATGGTCCGCCGGGTCCTGACCCGGCCGTCCCCGTCACACTCCGGGCACGGCTTGCGGATGACCGTGCCGTACCCGCCGCAGCCCGGGCACGGCCTGGACGTCATCATCTGGCCGATAAACGACCTGGTGACCTGGCTGACCTCACCCCGCCCGTTACAGATCTCGCA
>JASHSO010000240.1 GCA_030038715.1 Streptosporangiaceae bacterium | reverse complement strand
AAGCATGCCGCCAAGCGGCGCGTAGCCCGAGGTCACACCCTTGGCGAACGTGATGATGTCCGGCTGGTAGCCGTAGCGGTCGCAGCCGAAGTAGTAGCCGAGCCTGCCGAACGCGCAGATCACCTCGTCCGAGACCAGCAGCACGCCGTAGGTGTCGCAGATCTCCCTGACGCGCCGGAAGTACCCGGGCGGGGGCGGGAAGCAGCCGCCCGAGTTCTGCACGGGCTCCAGGAACACCGCGGCCACCGACTCCGGGCCCTCGCGGAGGATGGCCCGCTCGATCTCTTCGGCGGCCCACTGGCCGAAGACGCCGAGATTCTCGGCGACGAGAGCCGGCGCGCGGTAGAAGTTGGTGTTCGGCACCCGGACGCCGCCCGGCGGCAGCGGCTCGAACGGCTCCTTGATCCCGGGCAGCCCAGTGATCGCCAGCGCTCCCAGCGACGTGCCGTGGTAGGCGATGTCGCGGCTGATCACCTTGTACCTGCCGGGCTGGCCGATCGCCTTGAAATACTGCTTTGCCAGCTTCCAGGCGGACTCGACCGCCTCTGAGCCGCTGGTAGTGAAGAAGACCCGGTTCAGTTCGCCCGGCGCCAGCGCTGCCAGGCGCTCGGCTAGCTCGATCGCCCTGGGGTGGGCATAGGACCACAGCGGGAAGTAGGCGAGCTCGCTGCCCTGCCGGGCGCCGGCCTCGGCGACCTCGGTCCTGCCGTGGCCTATCTGACTGACGAACAGGCCTGCCAGGCCATCCAAGTAGCGCTTGCCGTGCTGGTCATAGACGTACTGGCCGGAGCCGCGCACGATCACCGGCACGTCACCGTCGCGATACGACGACATCCGGGTGAAGTGCAGCCACAGGTTCCGCTTGGCAGCCTCCTGGAGCGCGCCGATCTCGTCCTTGCCGTGTGCCGTGCTCATCTGGTCCCCCAGCTGTATGTCTGCTTGCAGAGCTTCAGATAGACGAAGGTCTCGGTCGTGGTGACGCTCGGGATCGCCCGCACCCTGCCGAGTATCTCGAGCAGCCTCTCGTCGTCCTCGCAGACGAGTTCGATCAGCAAGTCAAACGACCCGGCGGTGATCACCACGTAGTCGATCTCCTCCATACCCGCCAGTTCATCGGCGACGCGCTGCAGGTCACCGCTACAGCGGATGCCAACCATGGCCTGGCGCAGGAAGCCCAGCGTCATCGGGTCGGTGACGGCGACGATCTGCATGACGCTAGCGTCGTTAAGCCGCTGTACCCGCTGCCGCACGGCCGCCTCGGACAGCCCGACCGCCTTGCCGATGGCCGCGTACGACCGTCGGCCGTCCTGCTGTAGCTGTTCGATGATCTGCTTGGACAGCTCGTCGAGGATGACCCGAGTGCTGTCAGGGGCCCGGCCGCTCGCGGCGCCGCGGCTCCGGCCGACAGGGGCGAGCGGAGTCCCGGCCGTGTGCGCCATCCGTGGCCTCCCTTGCGATGTCCAATCCTGCCACGTAATCGTGTCCTGTCAACTGATTCCGTCGGCGATAGGCTACTGTGTAACGGATTCCCTTGCTAAAGGGGCGCGCAGCGGGAGGAACACCGGTGGGAGCGACGCAACTGGCCGGGCAGCGGGTACTCGCGAACTTCATCGGTGGCGAGTACCGCGCCGCACTCGACGGCACGACCAGTGACGTGGTGGATCCGAGCACAGGGGAGTCATACCTGCAGGCACCGGTGTCTGGCCCGGCCGACGTGGACGCCGCGCTCCGGGCGGCGGCGAAGGCCTTCGAGTCGTGGCGTGATACCACGCCGGCCGACCGCAGCCTCGCCCTGCTCCGGCTCGCCGACGCGATCGAGTCCAGGTCAGAGGACCTGGTGGAGGCCGAGTCGCGCAACACCGGCAAGCCCATAGCGCTTACCCGCACCGACGAGGTGCCGCCGCTCGCCGACGAGCTGAGGTTCTTCGCCGGCGCTGCCAGGTTGCTGGAGGGCAGGTCGGCCGGGGAGTACCTGAGCGGTCACACCTCGATGATCCGGCGTGAGCCGGTCGGCGTCTGTGCCCAGGTCACGCCGTGGAACTACCCGATGATGATGGCCGTGTGGAAGTTCGCTCCGGCCCTGGCGGCCGGCAACACGGTGGTGCTCAAGCCGTCGGAGACCACGCCAGTGACCACGCTGCTGCTGGCCGAGATGGCGGCGGAGTTCCTGCCGCCGGGTGTGTTCAACGTCGTCTGCGGTGACCGCGCCACTGGCCGCGCGCTTGTCTCGCACGAGATCCCGCAGATGGTCTCGATAACCGGGTCGGTGCGGGCCGGGATCGAGGTGGCGCGGGCTGCCGCCGCGGGACTCAAGCGGGTGCACCTCGAACTCGGCGGCAAGGCACCGGTGATCGTTTTCGATGACGCCGACACCGAGCTTGCCGTGCGGCAGATCGTCGATGCCGGCTACTACAACGCAGGGCAGGACTGCACGGCGGCGACGCGGGTGCTGGCCGGGCCCGTGATCGCCGCCGACCTGACCGACGCGCTGGTGGAGCGGGCCGGATCGGTCAAGACCGCGGGCCGGGAGGTCCCGGACGCCTGCTACGGGCCGCTGAACAACACGGCCCAGCTGGCCCGGGTGCAAGGATTCCTGGACCGCGCGCCAGCGCACGCGACAGTCGCGACCGGCGGGCACCGAGTCGGGGAGCGCGGCTTCTGCTTCGCCCCGACCGTGGTGACCGGCCTGCGGCAAGACGACGAGATGATCCAGGACGAGATCTTCGGGCCGGTCATCACGGTGCAGCAGTTCAGCACCGAAGAGGAGGCACTGCGCTGGGCGAACGGTGTCCAGTACGGCCTGGCAGCCAGCGTCTGGACCCGCGACCACGGCCGTGCTATGCGTGCGGCAAAGCAGCTGGACTTCGGCGCGGTGTGGATCAACACCCACATCCCCTTCGCCTCGGAGATGCCACACGGCGGATTCAAGCACTCCGGTTACGGCAAGGACCTGTCAACCTACGGATTCGACGACTACACCCGGATCAAGCACGTCATGAGCAACATCGAAGCCTGAGCCACGGCACGGACCGGCCCGCAAGCCTAGCCGAGCGCCCGCGCGATGTCGGCGTAGCAGGCCAGCACCGTATCCCAGAAGCCCGGTACGTCGATGGCAGTCGCGATCAGCGCGTTGCAAGCTTCCGGTGGCACGCGGAAGTCGGTCACGGTCATGCCAGATGTCCACCGCCCTGCGGTCTCCACCTCGACCCGCGCGGGCAGGCAACCGAGCAGGCTCGGGACTGCCACGTAGGCGACCGCGCACACGTCGTGCACTGGGGTACCGTCGCCGGCCCGCCCGCGCCTACCGGAATGCGCCGGCCCGCCGTCGGAGTAACCGCGCAGGCAGGGCAGCACAAGCTCGTCGGCGAGCCGGCCGAGCTGCCCGATCCTGGCCAGGACCGGCCGGTCGGCCAGAGCCTGCAGCGTCACGTCGAGGCCCACCATCGTCACCGTCCAGCCCGCCGCGAATACCACCGCTGCGGCCTCAGGGTCCGCCGCGATGTTGAACTCGGCCGCTGGCGTCACGTTCCCGCGGGAGGCTGACCCGCCCATGATGACGAAGTCGCTGACCGAGCCGGGGAGCCTGCGCTCGCGGCTCAGCGCCAGCGCAATGTTCGTGAGCGGCCCCGTGGCTACCAGGGTGACCTCGCCGGGCGCGGCCAGCACCGTGTCGGTGATGAAGTCGATGGCATGACCGGGGCGCGGCCCGGCGGTGGGCGGCGGCAGGGCAGCGCCGCCGAGGCCATCCTCGCCGTGCACATGCCCGGCCGGCATCGGCTGCCGCAGCAGGGGCGCGGCGCTGCCGGCCGTGACCGGCACGTCGGCGCCTAGAAACTCAACGACCCGCAGCGCGTTGGCGGTGGTCTTGTCCAGGCCGACGTTCCCGGCAACTGTCGTGATGCCGACTAGGTCGATGTCCGGGCAGGCGATGGCGAAGGCGATGGCCAGCGCGTCGTCCACGCCGGGGTCGCAATCAAGGATGATCTTCTGCGCCATGGCTGCCCGCCGTGTGAGCCTTCTGCCGCGCTGCTGTCGCTCCTATAGTGGCGCACCATGAGCGCGCGCGGTAGCAGCACGCCTGGCCGGGTGATCGTCGTCGGATCCGTCAACGTCGACCTCGTCATGAGGCTGCCGCGGCTACCCTCGCGCGGCGAGACGGTCGGCGGCGGAGTGCTCGCCCGCCACCAGGGTGGCAAGGGCGCGAACCAGGCAGTCGCCGCGGCACGGGCCGGAGCGCGCGTGCACATGATCGGCGCGATAGGCGCGGCGGACGGGCGGGAGTCCGTCGATGCGCTGGCGGCCGAGGGTGTCGACGTTGCTGGCGTGGTGGCCTGCGACTGCGCCACCGGTCACGCGTTCGTCCTCATCGAGCACAGCGGCGAGAACCAGATCGCCGTGGCGCCCGGCGCCAACGCGCTAGTGTCGGCGGGGCAGGTCGGCCAGTCCCTGACCGCGCTCGAACTCGGCCCGGCTGATGTCGTGGTGCTGTCCTTCGAGCTGCCAGCAGCGCCGCTGCGGGCGGCGGCGCGGCTGGCTAGCCGCGCCGGCACCCGGGTGGTGGTCAACCCGGCGCCCGCCCAGCCGGAATACGACGACCTGCTCACCGGCGCAGTGATCACCCCCAACTCGGGCGAACTTGCTGCCCTGGCGGCGAGCGCGGACACGGGCTTCGAGCCGCGAGCGGCCGCTGTCGCGCTTGCCCAGCGCACGGCGGCTCCGGTCATCGTGACAATCGGGGCGGGCGGCGCGCTGCTCGCGGTCCGCGACGTGGCCGAGCACTTCGCCGGGCACGCTGTGCAGGTACGTGACACAACCGGTGCCGGGGATACCTTTACCGGCGTGCTGGCGGCGAGCCTTGCCCATGGTGAGCCGCTGCGCACGTGCGTGCGGCGTGCCGTGGCCGCCTCGGCGCTCGCCGTGACACGCGACGGCGCCAGGACCGCGATGCCTGCTGCCGCCGCTATCGACCAGCTGCTCGGTGGCCGGTGAGCTAGGCCGCTCAGCCGCCCGCAGGCCCAGTCGCAGGTCAGCGAGCCCGCCCTGCGCAGCTACCGGTGCGGGTGGGTAGGTAGTACCGCGGGGGGAAAGCAGCTTGGGCGTTCAGTACGGCGGCCTGATCGTGGTCGCGGCGGTGGCGTTCGCTGCACCCCTGCTGGCACGGGCTACTCCACGCGGGCTGGTCCCGTCGGTCGTGCTGGAAATCGTGGCTGGGATCGTCGTCGGCCCGCAGGTTCTCAGGCTGGTGCAGCCGACCGGCGGGGTCTACCTGCTGTACCTGCTCGGCTTCGGCTTCCTGCTGTTCCTGGCAGGCCAGGAGATCGAGGTGGAGAGGTTCCGCGGCCCGACCTTTCGGCTGACCGCGGCCAGCTTTGCCGTGACCGTCGCTGTGGCTTTCCCGATCGCGCTCGGGCTGCGGCAGGTCGCGGCCGGCGCCAGCCTCCAGCTCCTGGCCCTCGCGCTGACCGCGAGCTCGCTCGGCGTGCTGGTCCCC
>JASHSO010000239.1 GCA_030038715.1 Streptosporangiaceae bacterium | reverse complement strand
GGGCGAGTGCGTCCGACAGCGTCTGCGGTGCCGGTCTGGTCGGTGACTCGGGTGCAGGCCCGGTGGCGGCCGGCGCGCCGCCCGGCTCGGCAGTGGCGGTCACGTCGCCTGAGTCGGCAGCGGATGCGTGGCCTGAGTCGGCAGCGGATGCGTCGCCTGGCTCGGCAACGGACTCGGCGGAGACCGTCGGCGCGTCCGTGTCGGCCTGGCCGTTCGAGTCCGCACCCTTGGCTGGCGGCGTGGCTCCGTTCGTTTCCTGGCCCGTGGCCGGGATGTCGGAAGTCTCGGTCTGTTTGTCGGAACTCTCGCTCGGCGCTTTCGCCAGCGCTTCGACGCGATTGTCCACCCCGTCCTCCTCGCCGCCGGTCATCAATGCGAGCGTATCCCGTCACGAGCCGGGCCTGATCTGCTCGAATGCGAACCTGTGGTGCTACGGCATCTGCTACGACTGCCGAAGCCGCCCGATGGTTGCTGACCGACTGCTACCATCGGACGCCTTCCCCCGGTACGGGTCTGCCAATCTCGGGCTTGTCTTCGATTCTGAGTCGCTTTCCGGCACGATACACGGTGAGTGTGCCGTCCCATCACGTCAAAACGCCTGCATGCGCAAAGAACAGCGGGTGTCGGCCCGTTCACCATTGATATTCGACTCCTGACGCTCCACTACGCATCGGGTTCGCCGACCACTGCGGTGGCCTCCTCGTTCCGCGCGATCGCCACGAGGCTCTGACCAGCGGACAGGTTCACCAGCCGCACTCCCATTGTCTGGCGGCCCGACAGCTTGATCTCTGCGGCAGCCGTTCTGATCACGCCGCCTGCCGAGGTGATTGCGAAGACTTCGTCCTCCGGATGCACCATTAGGGCCCCGATGAGCTCGCCGCGCGCCTCCACGATCTTGGCGGTGCGCACGCCCAGCCCGCCACGGCCCTGAACGGGGTACTGGTCAGCCGGCGTTCGCTTGGCGTAGCCGCCGCCCGTGGCGACAAGCACGTCCGCGCCGTCGGTCACGACATACATACCCAGGAGCTGGTCGCCGTTGGTAAACCGCATGCCAATCACCCCCGAGGTCGCCCGGCCCATCGGCCGCAGTGCCTCGTCACTCGCCCGGAACCTGATGGCCTGGGCGCGCTTACTGACCAGCAGCACATCCTGGTCGGCGGAGACCAGCCTGGCGGCTATGACCTCGTCGTCCTCGCGCAGCACGATGGCGATGATGCCGCCCGCCCGGGGCGAATCAAAGTCAGTCAGGCGTGACTTCTTGACCAGCCCCGAGGCCGTGGCCAGCACTAGGTAGGGAGCGGCGTCGTAGTCCCGCAGCGCCAAGACCTCTGCTATGTGCTCGTCCGGCTGGAACGCAAGCAGGTTCGCCACGTGCTGGCCCCGCGCGTCCCTGGCCGCCTCGGGCAGCTCGTAGGCCTTCGCGCGATAAACGCGGCCCTTGTTGGTGAAGAACAGGATCCAATGATGCGTGGTCGTCACGAAGAAGTGATCGACGATGTCATCCGTTCTGAGCTGGGCGCCACGAACACCCTTGCCGCCACGGCGCTGCGCCCGATACAGGTCCGTCTTCGTGCGCTTGGCATAGCCGCCACGAGTGATCGTGACGACCACGTCCTCCTCGGCGATGAGGTCCTCGACCGACATGTCACCGTCGTAGGCGACAATCTCGGTCCGCCTGTCGTCACCGTACTTCTGGGTGATCTCGGCAAGCTCGGCGCTTACTGCCTGGCGCTGGCGCTCGGGCGAGGCGAGGATTTCCTCGTACTCGGAAATCTCCGCCATCAACTGGTCATACTCGTCGACCAGCGCCTGCCGCTCTAGTGCTGCCAGCCGACGCAGCTGCATGTCGAGAATGGCGCGAGCCTGGACCTCGTCGATCTCGAGCAAGTCCATCAGCCCTTGCTGCGCCGCGGCAGCCGACTCACTGGCGCGGATCAACGCGATCACCGCGTCGATCTGGTCGATGGCACGCAGCAACGCGCTGAGCACATGCGCGCGTTCGCGGGCCTTGCGCAGCAAGAAACGAGTACGCCGGACAATGACCTCGATCTGGTGAGTAACCCAGTGCCTGATCATCTGGTCGAGACGCAAGGTCCGCGGCACGCCGTCGACCAGCGCAACCATGTTCGCTCCGAACGTGGTCTGCAGCTGGGTGTGCTTGTACAGGTTGTTGAGTACGACCTTGGCCACGGCGTCCCGGCGCAGCACGATCACGAGCCGCTGGCCGGTCCGCCCGCTGCTTTCGTCCCTGACCTCGGCGATGCCGCCGATAACACCGTCCTTGGCCAGGTCGGCAATCTTCTGGGCCAGATTATCCGGATTGACCTGGAAGGGCAGCTCGGTCGCCACCAGGCAGGTACGGCCCCGGCGGTCTTCCTCCACCGCCACGACTGCGCGCATCGTGATCGAGCCACGGCCTGTCCGGTAGGCGTCGATAATCCCGTGCCTGCCGACGATCTGCGCCGCAGTGGGGAAGTCCGGGCCCTTAACCCGCTCGAGCAGCGCCACGAGAAGTTCATCGTCAGTGGCGTCGAAGTGCTCCAGGTACCACTGCGCGCCCGCTGCGACCTCACGCAGGTTGTGCGGCGGGATCTTGGTCGCCATGCCGACCGCGATTCCCTCCGATCCGTTGACGAGAAGATTGGGGAAACGGGCCGGCAACACCACGGGCTCTGCCGTCTTCCCGTCGTAGTTCGGACGGAAATCGACAGTCTCCTTGTCGATGTCCCGCAGCATCTCCATCGCCAGCGGCGCGAGCCTGCACTCGGTGTAGCGGTTGGCGGCCGGCGGGTCGTTGCCGGGCGAGCCGAAGTTGCCCTGCCCGTCGACCAGTGGCATCCGCATGGCCCATGGCTGCGCGAGCCGGACCAGCGCGTCGTAGATTGCCGCGTCGCCATGCGGGTGATAGCTGCCCATCACGTCGCCGATCACCCGGGCGCACTTGTTGTAGCCCCGGTCCGGCCGGTACTGGCCGTCATACATCGCGTACAAGATCCGGGTGTGCACCGGCTTGAGGCCGTCCCGCACGTCCGGCAGCGCCCGGCCGACGATCACCGACATCGCATAGTCGATGTAGCTGCGCTGCATCTCGACCTGGATGTCGACAGGCTCTGTCCTGTCGCTTCCCTCCGCTGGTGCGTCCGGAGTCGTGACGTCGGGCACTGAAATTCCTTCCCTCGGGCTCAAGCTGATCCGCTGCGGTGCGGCCGCGTCAGATGTCGAGGAATCGCACATCCTTGGCGTTGCGCTGAATGAACGCCCGCCGTGCCTCGACGTCCTCGCCCATCAGCACGCTGAACAGCTCGTCCGCCTGGGCCGCGTCGTCGAGCGTCACGTGTCGCAGCACGCGCCTGGCCGGGTCCATGGTGGTCTCCCACAGCTCGTTCGCGTTCATTTCACCAAGGCCCTTATAGCGCTGCACGGCGTCCCGCGGCCGCGGGTCCTTGCGCCCGGCGGCCATGCCAGCCTCGATGATCGCGTCCCGCTCCCGGTCGGAGTAGGCGTAGCCGGGTTCGACGTTCCGGCCATCCCACTTGATCTTGTACAACGGCGGCTGTGCCAGGTAGACATGGCCAGCCTCGATCAGCGGCTTCATGAAACGGAACAGCAGCGTCAGCAGCAACGTGGTGATGTGCTGCCCGTCCACGTCGGCGTCGGCCATCAAGATGATCTTGAAATAGCGCAGCTTGCTGATGTCGAAGTCGTCGTGCACCCCGGTGCCGAGCGCGGTGATCATCGACTGCACTTCGTTGTTCTTCAAGATCTTGTCGATCCTGGACTTCTCGACGTTGAGGATCTTGCCGCGAATCGGCAAGATCGCCTGGAAGTGCGGATCCCTGCCCTGCTTGGCCGAGCCTCCGGCGGAGTCGCCTTCGACCACGAAGACCTCGCAGACCGCCGGGTCTCCCGACTGGCAGTCCGACAGCTTGCCAGGCAGCCCGGAGCCGGACATCAGGCTCTTGCGGGTCAGGTCCCGCGCCTGGCGGGCCGCGATCCGTGCCCGAGCGGCCTGGGTGGCCTTAATCACGATCGCCTTGGCCTCGCCCGGGTTGCGCTCGAACCAGTCACGCAGATGGTCGTAGCTGACACGCTGCACGAAGGACTTGGCTTCGGTGTTACCTAGCTTCTGCTTGGTCTGGCCCTCGAACTGCGGCTCGGACAGCTTCACGTGCACGATCGCGGTCAGGCCCTCGCGAACGTCCTCGCCCAGCAGGTTGTCATCCTTCTCCCTGAGCTGGTTCTGCTCCCGCGCCCACCGATTGACGACCTGGGTCAGCGCCGAGCGAAAGCCTTCCTCGTGGGTGCCACCCTCGGCCGTGTTGATCGTGTTGGCGAACGTGTGCACCGACTCGGCGTAGGAGTTCGTCCACTGCAACGCGACCTCGACGGCCATGCCTGGCTGCTCGTCGCCGAACCCCACAATCGAGGAGTGCACGGGCTCCTTCGACGCGTTGAGGTATTTGACGAAGTCCACGAGGCCACCGTCGTAGTGGTACCTGACCACGTGCGGCTCGCCGTTGATGTGCCCGGGCCGCTCGTCGATCAGCACGATGGCCAGTCCGCGGTTCAGGAAGGCCATCTCCTGCAGCCGCCGCGAGAGTATCTCGAAGGACCACTCCGTGGTCTCGAAAATCGTGTCATCGGGCCAGAACGTCAGCACGGTCCCTGTCTGGCCTGTCGTCTCGCCGCGGTCGAGCGGGCCGGTCGGCTGGCTGGCCCGGTAGGACTGCCGCCAGACATAGCCGTCCTTGCGAATCTCCACGTCCAGGCGGGTCGACAGGGCGTTCACTACCGACACGCCCACCCCGTGCAGGCCACCCGAGACGGCGTAAGCCTGACTGTCGAATTTGCCACCGGAATGCAGTGTGGTCAGGACGACCTCGACCGCCGGGCGCTTCTCGACCGGGTGTTCATCCACCGGGATGCCTCGGCCGTTGTCGAAAACGCGAACGCCGCCGTCGGCAAGCAGGGTTACCTCGATGCGGTCCGCAAAGCCGGCGAGCGCCTCGTCCACGGCGTTGTCAACGACCTCCTGCACCAGGTGGTGCAGTCCGCGCTCGCCGGTCGAGCCGATGTACATACCGGGGCGTTTGCGGACAGCCTCCAGCCCTTCCAAGACCGTGATCGAACTGGCGTCATACGACAAAGCAGAAGCTC
>JASHSO010000238.1 GCA_030038715.1 Streptosporangiaceae bacterium | reverse complement strand
GGATGAGAGGTACCTTCCGGTCCCGCAGACAGTCGATTTCGAGGGTCCTTACGGCCAGGTGGTGCATGCCCTGGTCTACCCACCGACCAGCCCGGACGCCAGCGGCCCGGCCGACCAGCGTCCGCCGTACGTGGTCTGGGTGCATGGCGGGCCCACGGGGCGGGTGTCGGCGACGCTGGACCTGGCGAAGGCCTACTTCACTAGCCGCGGTATCGGGATCATCGACGTGAATTACGGCGGCTCAGCCGGCTATGGCCGACAGTACCGGGAACGGCTGCGGCGGGAATGGGGCGTCGTCGACGTTCTGGACGCGATAGCTGCGGCCCGCTTCCTGGCCGAATCGGATCGGGCAGATCCGGCGAGGCTGGCCATCCGCGGCGGCTCGGCGGGCGGCTGGACGACACTCGTCGCGGTCACGACCGGGACCAGCCGGGGCACCGTGTTCAGCGCAGCGACATCGATTGCCGGCGTGTCCGATCTGCGGTCCTTCGTGGCCCAGACGCATGACTTCGAGTCGCACTACCTCGACGGGCTCGTCGGGCCTTTGCCGGGCTACGAGACCATCTACGTCGAGCGTGCCCCGCTCGGCCATGTGAACGCCGCGACATGCCCGACTCTGCTGCTGCAGGGGCTCGATGACCCGGTGGTCCCGCCCGCACAGGCCGAAGCCATCGCCGCCGAGCTGGCCGCCTTCGGGACTAACTACGCCTACATCGCCTTCGAGGGCGAGTCACACGGCCTCCGCAAGGCGGAGTCGCAGATCGCGGCGCTGGAAGCCGAGCTGTCCTTCTACGGCCAGGTACTCGGCTTCGACCCACCCGGTATCCCGAGGATCGCCATTACTGGCCGGCAGTAGGACCCTTTCCGCCAGGGCGCCAGGTGCCGGCAGCGTCTGGATGCGTCAGCAACCCAGCCCGACTAGCGGGCGTACTCGATCGAGCGCGACTCCCGGATCACCGTGACCCGAATCTGGCCGGGGTAGGTGAGTTCGTCCTCGACCTGCTTGGCCACATCCCTGGCGATCACCTGGGCCTGGATGTCGTCGACCTCACCGGGCTTTACCATGACCCTGATCTCGCGGCCTGCTTGCATGGCGAATACCTTCTCGACGCCCTCCTGGGCCATCGCAATGTGCTCAAGCCGCTCCAGCCGTCTGACGTAGGCCTCCAGCGACTCGCGCCGGGCTCCCGGGCGGCTACCGCTGATGGCGTCGGCGGCCTGTGTGAGCACTGCCTCAACGGTCCGCACCTCCACCTCGTTGTGGTGTGCCTCGATCGCGTGCACGACGTCCTCCGACTCGCCGTACTTCCGCGCGATCTCCGCGCCGATCAGCGCGTGGCTGCCCTGCACTTCGTGAGTCAGCGCCTTGCCGATGTCATGCAACAGCGCGCAGCGCTTCATCAGCACCGGGTCCAGGCCAAGCTCGCTGGCCATCATGCCGGCTATGTGCGCGGACTCGATCAGGTGCTTGAGCACGTTCTGGCCGTATGAGGTCCGGTAGCGCAGCCGCCCGAGCAGGTGAACCAACTCCGGATGCATGTCGGTGATCGCGACGTCCACGAGCGCGTCCTCACCGGCGCGAACGCACAGCGCCTCGATCTCCGCACGACTACGTTCGTAGGCTTCCTCGATCCGCTGCGGGTGGATGCGGCCGTCGAGCACCAGGCGCTCCAGGGTGAGCCGGCCGACCTCCCGGCGAACGGGATCGAAGCATGACAGCAGGACTGCCTCCGGCGTGTCGTCGATGATCAGGTTGACGCCGGTCACGGACTCGAACGCCCTGATGTTGCGGCCTTCCCGGCCGATGATCCTGCCCTTCATCTCGTCGCCAGGCAGGTGCAGCACGGAGACGACCGACTCGCTCGTCTGCTCGCTCGCGATCCGCTGGATAGCCAGGGTGACGATCTTTCGGGCGCGCTTGTTGCCCTCACGCTGTGCTTCTGCCTCAATGTCGCGGACGATGCGGACCGCGTCTCTCCTGGCCTGGTTCTCGATCCCGGCTACCAGCTCGGCCTTCGCCTGTTCGGAGGTCAGCCCTGCGACGCGCTCGAGTTCCGCTGCGCGCTCGGCGCTGAGCCGGTCGAGCTTGACCTGCTGCGCCTCGAGGTCACTTGCCCTCTCCTCGGCCTTGCGGGCGACTTCGTCGATGCGCTGCTCGCGCTCATTAAGCCGGTCCTCGCGGCGGTCCATCTCCGCGCGCAGCCGCCTGGCTTCCTCCTTTGCGGCCTTGGCTTCGGCTTCGGCTTCGCGCTGGGTTTGGAGCTGGGCGGATGCCTGCTCCTCGGCCTTGCTGATGATTTCGTTGGCGGCTCGTTCGGCCTTCTCCCGCAACTTGGCGGCATAGCTTCCAGACTCCGCTTGGAGGCGGGAAACCTCAGACTCGGGCAGACGTGCAGCGGTCTGCTGGGCGGACGGAGTGCTAAGCAGGCCACCACGGCGGAGTACCACAACCAGGACGGCCAGAGCGCCAATCGCGGCCAGGCAACCGACGATCGCCAGCGCCAGCACCGCCCCGCTGCCGTTCATGACCGCCCCTCTCCATCCATTGCGCAACCGGTAGCCGACAAGCAGGCACGCGCACCTGCGGCGAGGGGTACTGCCCGAGCGCTGGCGCTGGACGATCGCGCCACCAGGCGAACTTCTGGAACCCGTCGGCTTCCACGGGCAACCATCGTGCCAGGGGCGCTCACCTGTCGTTACTAGCTGCGGATGCCGGCGGGTACCGCATCGGCAGGCGCTAGCTTTGCTGCCGCTCTCCTTTCACTCTGTCCGGAGCGAGAGCGACTGACGCTCGCTCAGCTCTGACTCGGGGCTTGCGTTTCCTTGTGCCCAACACTGTCCTTATGTCCAGGCGATCCGGCTGGCCGACGTCCTTACCGGCCGACTCGCCCGTCTTATCTGAACGCCCTAGGGTGCCTTATCTGAGCGCCGTGGGCGCCGAACTGCCTTGCGCGGAGCAGAAAACCTCGCTGCCCGTGAGGTTAAGCGCAGATAACGATTTGAGCAAGCACGCGCAGATGATCTTGGATCATGCTCGCGTTTTGCTACAAGTCGGCGACCTCGTCGTCGGCCCCACCGGCCTGAAGATCCTCAAGATCACGGACCGCAACGGGGCCGCATGCTCCCTCTCGCTCCAATGCCTCGCGGACCACCCGATAGGCCAGCGGGGGCGGATAGCCCTTCCGGGCCAGCACCCCGGCCAGCCGCCTCATCCGGGTGACCGGGTGCATGCCGGCCGTTGCGGCAAGCCGATGCGCTATCAGCTCTCGCGCCGTCGCCACCTCCTGCTCGGGATCGAGGTCGCCGAGCGCGGCCTGGATGTCCGCGGCCGCGACACCTCGCTGGCGAAGTTCGGCACCCAGCGCCCTGGCCCCGAGGCCGCGGCCATGATGCCGTGACTCCACCCACGCCCGCGCGAACATGGCATCGTCGATCAAGCCCACCTCGGCGAACCGGGCCAGCACCGCCTCGGCCGCCTCCCTAGGGACTCCCCTGCGGCGCAGCGCCTCGGCGAGCTGCGCCCGGGCCCGCGGGGCGGCCGCCAGCATCCGCAGGCATATCTGGCGGGCGATCGCCTCAGGATCGGCGTCCCGGGCCGCGGCCTCTGATGTGCCTACCGCGGTCCGGCTGCCTCGCCTCTGCGCCACCAGGACTCTTGCCTTAGTCAGTGCTGCGCAGGCTGGTCACGGTGGCCATGCCCGGCGTCGGGGCCGGGCCGGCAGCCGGCCTGCCCCTGGCCGGGTCAGCCTCTACGTCCAGCTTCGCGCCGACGCCGAGCTTCTCCTTGATCTTCTTCTCGATCGCATCCGCCAGGTCCGGGTTCTCACGGAGGAAGGTCCTTGCGTTCTCCTTGCCCTGCCCGAGCTGGTCGCCGTCGTAGGTGTACCACGCTCCGGACTTGCGCACGATGCCCTGCTCGACGCCGAGGTCGATAAGACCACCCTCCCTGCTGATCCCCTGGCCATACAGGATGTCGAAATCGGCTGACTTGAATGGGCTCGCGAGCTTGTTCTTCACTACCTTCACGCGGGTCCTGTTTCCGACCGCATCCGTCCCGTCTTTCAAGGTCTCGATGCGGCGAATATCCAACCGGACCGACGCGTAGAACTTCAGCGCCTTGCCGCCGGTTGTCGTCTCCGGGCTGTTGTGGACCATGACTCCGTCGACGAAGTAGTTGTGGCCACCCTCCACTTCGATGTCGAACCTGTGCATGGAGCGCGTCCGCGGCTTGATGCGGATGTCAAGAATCCGCGCGGGCTGCAGCCTCAGCTCAGGCTCGGCGAACTCGGGCTGCAAGCTGAACCTCTGTCGGTATCTCGGCAGAAGCTTGTAGTCCATCGACGGGTGCACGTACGGGGCAACCAGCTTCTGGAACTTTTCCGACGCTGACGTGGTGAACACCAGCACTGCCTTCTGCGTGCGCAATGTCAGTTTGACGTCCAGCCCCCAGGTGTCGTGCAGGTACTGAACCAGGCGGGTCCGCGATCCCTGGCTCATAGCCTCGACACAGAATTCGATCGATCCCGTACCGCCATGGGTACGCTCCTGGACGCCCTTCGAGCGAAGGGTGAAGCAGCCGTCGTCCATGTACCAGATCGCCAGCGCCACTGGCGTCAGCGCCTTCAGGTAGTCCCATGTCAGGTGCTTCTTGCCGTCGCCGAGATACACGACATCGTGTAGCTCGGCCAGTTCTGGCAGTGGGCTGAAATCCGCGAAGACTGCACCCTTGGCGTCGACCGTACGTGAGCACTCGATGTTGCCGAGCAGCGACACTTTCCAGTCCAGGTATGCCGCCTGCTTTGCCCCATGACCGAGCCGGAACCGCGTCCCCAACCTGCCGCGGCTGTTGGGCGACAGGTTGCCGTCACCCATCAGCGAGCCGAGAACCACCTGCATCTGCTGGCCGCTCAGGCGCCGCGGTTCGGCGACAAGGAGCCGGTCCCCCACGATCAGCTCTCCCGCTGCCCGCCATCCTCCGGTAGTCCGGATCAGATGGTTCTCGGTGGCAGCGAACTGAGCCCCGCCGTTGCCGCCGGACTTAGCGACGGTGAACTGCAAGAATCGATCAGTTAGACCGTTGTTGAACCAATTAACAATTTTGCGTGGGACGACCTGGCCGGTGGCTGGGTCGTAAGACAGAACGTCCACGTCCATGCGCTGGTTGACGATCTTGCCAATCTTCTCCTGACTGCCATCAGCGAGAGTTACTCGTGTGCCGTAGGACATGCACCCGAACATAACTCCTATGCGTTCTCTCAGTTGGTTGATGAAGACCGCCGTGGTCTTGGTCTGGTTCAGCGCTCCCGCTATCTTGCGGAGCGCCTGAGACATGAGCCTGGCCTGCAGGCCGACGTGGCTGTCTCCCATCTCGCCCTCGATCTCGGCGCGGGGCACGAGGGCTGCCACGGAGTCGATGACGATGATGTCGATCGCGCCCGAGCGGATCAGCATGTCCGCGATTTCCAACGCCTGCTCGCCCGTATCCGGCTGGGACACCAGCAGAGCGTCGGTATCTACGCCGAGATTCTTGGCGTACTCGGGATCGAGTGCATGCTCGGCGTCGATAAACGCAGCTATGCCACCAGATTTTTGTGCATTTGATATTGCATGTAGTGCTATAGACGTTTTCCCGCTGCTCTCGGGTCCGTATATTTCGACGATCCGGCCGCGCGGGAAACCACCAATGCCGAGCGCCACGTCCAGCGCAATGGCCCCGGTCGGGATCACCTCGACCGGCGCGCGAGCATCGTCGCCGAGTCGCATGACGGCACCCCGGCCGAACTGCCGCTCGATCTGGGCAAGCGCGATCTCCAGGGACCTCTCCCTGTCGCCTTCGGCCTTGCCGCTGCCCGCCTTGTCGATCGGTGCCATGTGAGCTCCTATGGGTGGGACCGAGGGCTGTAACGAGCCGCTCGCGTGCTGGTCTTTCTTTTCTGCCGACCGGAGGCCGGCTCACAACTCCTGGTTCGCGTGCTGAGGCCGACGTTACGCACCGCCTCTGACAATCACCCGTACCAAGCGCCGGACTGCCCGTTCGCAGCCCGCCGCGGCGAGCAGACGGCCGTCAGCACATTCACCTTAACGAACAATTGTTCGATCATGAAGCTGACACGCCGGTGCGGCCGGACTCGGGACTAAAGGTCTCCGAGTCGCTGTCGCACTTCCCTCGCAAGCACCGGTATGTCGACCGGCCGGGTCGTGTCCACGGTGATCAACTGGCCGACCCCGACCGGCCGCGCCGACCTCGCAAACGCCTCGCCCGGCAGCCGAGGCAGGTGGCTGTCGACGTGCACTGGGTGCCGCGAGGAACCGCGCTCGGCGTAGCGCCGCATGTACTCCTCCGCCGGGCACTGGCAGAAAACCTCCACCGGGTTCGCAGCCAGTTCCGCCGCCCGCCGCTGATGGCGCTCATCGCCGGACCAGAAGTTCGCCTCGAGCACGACCGCGGGAGCGTCCGCGGCCAGGGCCCACAGCAGTTCGATCGATGCCGCGCCGAGCCGCCGCGACCACGCAAGATCGCTGGTCTCCAAGCCCAGCGCGTCGTGCAGCGCCTCCTTGATCCGGTCCTTGGCCAGCAACGCGAAACCCAACTCGGCGGCTAGCGGCGTCGCGACTGTCGTCTTGCCGGACGCGGGCGGCCCGGAAACAAGGACGAGCCTACGTCGAGCAGGATCTATCAACATCCGCTGCGTCCGCCAGCTAACTTCCAGCGCAGCCGCACCGTTAGCGCAACCGTTCGGGCACCCGGAACGCGTCGCATACGGCGCGCCAGACAAGCTTCGCTTCCACGCCGTCGGCGAGCGCCTGATTTACCGTCCTGCTGCCAAGCGACTCGATGACGTAGTCCTTGGCCACGCTCTCGGCGTAGACGTCGCCGAACTGTGCCCGCATCCGCTCCCAGAACGCCGTGAGTCGCACCTGCGCCAGGCTACTAGCGGGCGGCGCCCTCGCATACATCGGCGAACCAGTCCGGGTTAGTGTGTCGTGGGTGACCGGCCTCGCGGACTATGCCGAGCCGCCACCCCCCGCGTTCCTGTTCGACCTCGACGGAACGCTGATCGACAGCGTCTACCAGAACGTCATCGCCTGGCGCAATGCCCTGTCCAAGCTCGACATCGACCTTTCAGTCTGGCGGATTCATCGTCGGATCGGGATGAGCGGCGGCCTGTTCGTATCGGCCCTGCTGCGCGAAACCGGCAGGACCTTGTCCGAGCAGGACATCGAGTCACTCCAGCAGGACCATCTTGCCGAGTATCTCGCCCAGATCGACTCTGTCCGGCCGCTGCCTGGCGCTGCGGAGTTGCTGGCGGGACTCACCGCGCTCGGCCTGCCATGGGCGATCGCCACCAGCGGCCGGAGGGAGATGGCCCAGCATGCGCTGCCCATGCTCGGCCTGCCGGAAGATGCTCCCATGGTGACGCGCGACATGGTCAGACACGCCAAGCCAGATCCTGACCTGTTCCTGGCGGCTGCGGCGCTGCTGGGAGTCGATCCCCGGCAAGCCTGGGTGATCGGCGACAGCGTCTGGGACATGCTCGCTGCCCGGCGTGCGGGAGGCCTTGGAATCGGGTTCATGTCGGGCGGATACGGCCGGGAGGAGCTTGAGCGGGCGGGTGCCTACCGCGTTTACGCTGACCCCGCCGAACTGATGGCGCGCGCTGACGAGGTGGGCGTCCGCGACCTGAGAGCCGGGCCGCCAGACCTCTAGTCCCGGGCCCGCCGGACCCGCAGGGCGAGGACACGCAGACCCTAGTGGGGCAGGACTCGCAGACCCTGGTGTGGCAGGACTCGCAGACCCTGTAGCACCGGCGTCCAGCGACTGGGCGACGCGGTGGCGGCGCCAGTTACTCGACCGCCTCGGCGTGCTCTCGGCGCTGACCACGCGCGGCATGCGTCCCGTTGGGCTCGACGACGAGCAGGATATCGCCGGGCCCGACAGGCGGATCGTCGGATACCCCGAGCGAGACGGTCCCAGCGTGGACGACACCCAGAATGAGCTCGGGACGGGCCATGCGCAGCGCGCTGAGCGGCTGAGACTCCGCGTCGGCCGCGATTACGTGCTCCGCCAGACGATGCTGCTCGCCACGGACCAAGTCCATCAGCAGCTCGCCAGCATGGGGCGCTTCGAGACCCTTCGCGATGGTGTGACCCGTCAGGTCGTCCGGAGAAAGCACCTGGTCTACCCCGAGGTCCCGGAGGGCGCGCAGCAGCCTGCGGGAGCTGACCAGCGCGGTGACGGGCACCCCCGGCGCCACCTCGTGCACCAGCACCGCTGTCAGCAGGACGTCGCCGTCCTCGTCGGACGCGATCAGGACATGCGCCGCACCAGCAGGGCGTCCCGCTTCCAGATCAGCCTCAGATGTCGGGTTGCCGCGCACGAAGTGAACGTGCCCAGGCACGACCGAGGGCTCGACGTCGGCAACCAGGACTACCGAGTCGCCAGCATGCGCCAGCTCCTCGAGGACAACAGGGATGGCTGGATGCCAGCCGAGCACCAGCCGGTACGAACCTTCAGGAAAACGCGCGCCCACTTCCAACAGCCTCCTTACCCCGTTCGCCACCGCCGAGCCCGTGAGGAGCGCGAACGCGGCCGCGAGCAGCGGGATAGTCGTGAGCATCACGACAATGGCGACGACACGACCAGCTCCATTTGTTGGATTGACATCGCCGTAGCCGACCGTGGTGGCTGTCTCGACCGCCCAGTACCAGCCGCTCGTGACCGGTATGTGCTCAGTCGCCGCGTACACCAAGCCGCCTATCAGGACACAGCACGCGGCGGCGCCGACCAGCAGGAATCCATGTCGGGGCCGCACGTTCAGTAGCCGCGCCAGCAAGATCGTCACAGTTATGTCCTCACATCCGGCCGCGCAGGTCGGCCGCCTGTTCTTGTTCCTGACGCAGGAAGAGGATCTTGACAGCTGCAGGTGCGCCGCCGACCGACGGCGTCACCTGCAGATCCTACGAATAACGCAGCGCGGCTTGCGCCGGGCACCAGAGCAGCTGTTTCGCACAGAGCAACGTGGTTGCGCCCCGGCCGTGCCAGCGTGCTACCGTCCTACCGGTGGTCATGCGTCGACATGGCCTTGGCAGCGTGCGTCCGGAGGTCGCAGTGACCTGTCCGATTACCAGCTGGACCTTGCGGCTGGTCTGCCGTCGGCACATCGATCTGCTCCGCGTCTCCAGCGCCTGCTGTCCTTCCTGCTGCTGATTCCGGTATTCGGCGCCTACGCAACTCGCCCGCGCCTGGCTCCTGGCGTGTTCTCCGCGCTCGGCTTCGCGCGACTCAGCGACCCGAAGGCCTCAGCAACCTGCAGGCCTCAGCCATTCACGCTCAGCAGAAGGACACAAGACAATGCCATCCCAGCCGCTCCGCGGCCAGGGCCAGTGGGCTCTCGGTCACCACGAGCCGCTCAACACAGCAGAGAGATTCAAGAAAGATGACGACGGGCTGAACGTCAGGGACCGGATACTCAGCCGCTACGCCCGTCTCGGCTTCGACTCCATCGACCCCGCCGACCTGCGCGGCCGGTTCCGCTGGTGGGGCCTTTACACCCAGCGCAAACCGGGCATCAGCGGCGGCAAGACCGGCGCACTCGATGACGCCGAGATTGAGGACGCCTACTTCATGATGCGCGTCCGCATCCCCGGCGGCCAGCTATCTGCGGGCCAGCTCCGCGCGATAGCGGGCGTCGCGAAGGAATACGGCCGCGACCTCGCCGACATCACCGACCGGCAGAACGTGCAGTTCCACTGGATCCGCATCGAAGACGTTCCGGCCATCTGGGAGCGCCTTGAGGAGGTAGGGCTGTCCAGCCAGGAAGCCTGCGGTGACGTGCCGCGCAACATCCTCGGCTGCCCGCTGGCAGGCATCGACGCAGCCGAGGTGGTCGATGCAAGCCAAGCGCTGCACGCCACCAACGCGGTCGCCACCGGCAGGGCGGAGTTCACCAATCTGCCGCGCAAGTTCAAGACGTCGATCTCCGGCTGTGCGAACCAATGCACCGCGCACGAGGTGAACGACGTTTCATTTGTGGGGGTGCTGGGCCCCGGCGGCCAACCAGGCTTTGACCTCTGGGTAGGCGGCGGGCTGTCGACCAATCCCATGCTGGCCCAACGACTCGGCGCTTTCGTGCCTCCCGAGCGCGTACCGGTGGTATGGGCCGGCGTGACCAAGCTGTTCCGCGACTACGGCTACCGTCGGTTGCGCAGCCGCGCCAGGCTCAAGTTCCTGGTGGCCGACTGGGGCGCCGAGCGGTTCCGAGCCGTACTCGAGCGCGAGTACCTCGGCGGCACCGGGGCACTGGCCGACGGACCGGCGCCGCCAGCTCCGGCGCCCGGCTCACGCGATCATCTCGGCGTGCACCGTCAGCGCGACGGGCGGTACTTCATCGGCGCGGCCCCGCACACCGGCCGGACATCCGGCAGCCAGCTCTGGCACCTTGCCGATCTCGCCGAGGCGTACGGCTCGGGCCGGGTCCGGACGACAGTCGAGCAGAAGCTGGTGCTTTTGGATATCCCGGAACGAGGTGTGTCCGACCTGGTCAGCGACCTTCAGGCACTAGACCTCCACGCCGAACCGCCGGTATTCCGGCGCGGCACCATGGCCTGCACCGGCATCGAGTTCTGCAAGCTCGCGATCGTGGAGACGAAGGGCCGCGCCCGCGACCTGTCCGCCGAACTGGACCGGCGGCTGCCTGGCTTCGACACCCCGGTGACGATCAACGTGAACGGCTGCCCGAACTCCTGTGCCAGGTTCCAGCTTGCCGACATCGGGCTCAAGGGGTCGATCGTCGACGGGGTCGAGGGCTTCCAGGTGCACCTCGGCGGCTCACTAGGCACGGAGCCCGGATTCGGCCGCAAGCTGCGGGGGCTTAAGGTCACCGCTGACGCGCTGCCGGACTACGTCGAGCGGCTGCTGCGCAACTACCAGGCGGATCGGACCGACGGAGAGCAGTTCGCAAGCTGGGTCCGCCGTGCCGACCCGGCACTGCTCGCGACTGCGGACGCGCGGCTAACCGGCACCGAGCCAGTCCTTGCGACCGTGGGGGTGTCGGCATGACCGGGGAACGCCAGGTGCCGTTCTACTGCCCCTACTGCGGCGAGGAGAACCTGCGGCCAGCCGACGCGGATGCAGGCACCTGGGAGTGCCGCGCCTGCGCCCGCTGCTTCACGTTGCGGTTCGTGGCCATCGTGCGGCCGCTGCCGCGAGACGGTCTCACCAGGAGCGCCGGATGACGCCCGCCCCCAGAGTGGTCGACCTGTGCCCGTCCGCTCCGGACCCGGCCGATGTGGACGCGCGCCGCCCCCTGGCCCCGGCGGACTCGAGGGGCCGCCCCCTGGGCCCGGCGGACTCGAGGGGCCGCCCCCTGGGCCCGGCCAACCCGGACCCGCCTGCCCCGAGCCCGGCCGACTCAGACCCGCCTGCCCCAAGCCCAGCCGACTCAGACCCGCCCGCGCCCTACTACCCCATCTCGCTATCGCTGGCAGGCCGTCGCGCCATCGTCGTAGGCGGTGGCGAGGTAGCCTTGCGCCGCGTCACCAGGCTGCTCGAGTGCGGCGCACGTGTCGTCGTGATCGCGCCCGACGTCCTACCGGACCTCGCGGCCCTGCCGGTCACCGTCCTGCGTCGTCGCTACCGGGACGGTGACCTGTCGGCGGCCTGGTTCGCCCACGCCGCCACCGACGACCCGGCGGTCAACGCCGAGGTCGCGGCGGAGGCCGATCGGCACAGGATCTGGTGCGTGCGTGCCGACGATGCCACTGCATCGGCTGCGTGGACCCCGGCGGTGGCCAGGTACGGTGCAGTTGCGGTGGCGGTCACCGCGGGCCGCGACCCGCACCGTGCCAAGGGCTTGCGGTATGCCATTGCGCTCGCGCTGGCCGACGGCACGCTGGAGCCGCGGAGCACTCCCGCTCCGATGACGGCCGTCTTCGACCAGCCCAGACCCGCCGCGGATCTTCTCAGCTACGTCTCGGACGGCCGCACACCCGCCCCGGACGGCCGCACACCCGCCCCAAGTCACCGCCAACAGCATCGGTCGACACTTGTTGCTGAAACAGCGTCATCAACTGTCGAACGATGCTGTTCGCCATCGCTGAACGACAGTTCCAAACAAGGCAAACGGCGTATCTCGGACGGCAGCGTTGCGCTCGTGGGCGGCGGACCGGGTGATCCCGGACTGATTACCGTGCTCGGCCGACAGCTACTGGCCGAGGCTGACGTTGTCGTCGCGGACCAGCTGGCACCGCGGGCGCTGCTGGCCGAGCTCGACCCCAGAGTCGAAGTGATTGACGCTGGGAAGCGACCGAACGAGCACAACCTGACCCAGGAGGAGATCAACGAGCTGATCGTGGGCAAGGCACAGGCCGGAAAGCGGGTAGTCCGGCTCAAGGGCGGCGATCCGTTCGTGTTCGGCCGCGGTGGCGAGGAGGCGCTCGCATGCGCCAGGGCCGGAGTGGCGTTCCATGTCGTGCCGGGAGTAACCAGTGCCGTCGCCGTGCCTGCGTGCGCGGGCATACCTGTCACTCACCGCGGCGTGACACAGGACTTCGCCGTCGTGTCAGCGCACCTGGACCCGTCTCATCCCGGGGCAACGGTGGACTGGGCAGCGCTAGCTCGCGGACCCGGCACGCTGGTTTTGCTGATGGCCGTTGCGCGCCTTGACACGGTCGCGGCCGAGCTGGTCAAACGCGGCCGCGACGCCGCGACCCCAGTCGCCTTGATCAGCAACGGGACGACGCCGGACCAGCAGGTGCTCACCTCGACTCTGGGCCTGATGGCCGACGATGCCAGACGGGCTGGCCTTCGACCGCCAGCCGTCGTGGTCATCGGGGAGGTGGTCAGGTTGCGCGAGCAGCTGGTACCGATGGCCGGGCGGCGAGCGGACGCGCCGGGAGCCAGCCCACGGCAAGGCAGCCCACGGCAAGGCAGCCCACGCCAAGCCACGGAGATCGCGTGAGCCAGCCCACACTGCTCGCCGTCGCACACGGCAGCAGGAACCCGGCCGCAGCAGACGCCGTTCGCGCGCTGGCCAGACAGATACGCCGCCTGGCGCCAGTCCTGGACGTCAGGGTCGCGTTCATCGGTCACGCCGAGCCCTCGCTGCACAGTCAACTCGGCGCTACCGGACGCGACGCAGTCGTCGTCCCACTGCTGCTGTCCACCGGCTACCACCTCACGGCCGACATCGCCGGTGCAGCCAATTCAGCAGGTGCTCGCGTCGCCGCTCCGCTCGGGCCCGACGAACTGCTGGTCACGGCGCTGCAGGCGCGCCTGAATCAAGCCGGCGTGCCCGCCGGAACCCCGGTCGTGCTGGCCGCCGCCGGGTCGGCAGACCCAGAAGCAACGCAAGACGTGCGCGAGCAGGCAGGACTGCTCGCGCAGGTGCTAGGTGTTCCGGTTGTCACTGCCTATGCCACCAGTGCACAGCCCAGCGTCGCGGGCGCCGTGGCCGAGCTGCGCCAGCGGACTCGCGGACCGGTAGCGGTGGCCAGCTATCTGCTCGCGCCCGGGCACTTCCAGGACCAGCTCGCCGCTAGCGGCGGGGACTGGGTGACAGCTCCCCTCGGTGGGCATCCAGCGCTAGCCGGGCTTGTCATCGACAGGTACCGCACAGCCAGGACAGCCCGGCCTTGACGTCAACGCTGTCCGCTCGTGCAGGCCCGACGCAAGCTCGCGGCGAGATCTCCGCGGTCGGCAATATCGATCTTGTCAAGACCGAGCCAAACCGTCATGTCGCGTAGTTCGGCGCTCAGCTCCCGGCTCACCTCGGCCGCGGACACCCCGGCCTCGGCGAACGCACCGAGCACCATGAGCTTTCGAGTGCCGCGATCCGCCTTGAGGTCGACCCGTGCAACGAGCTGATCTCCCAGCAGGAACGGCAGCACGTAGTACCCGTATCGGCGCTGCGCAGCCTTCACGTACAGCTCAAACACCTGCGTGAAGCCGAAGAGCCGCTCCGTTCGCCCGCGCTCCCAGATCAAGGAGTCGAACGGCGAGATCAGCGCGCGAGCCCGGACCGGCTTCGAGTCGACCGTGGCACAGAGATAACCGGGCTGCTTCCAGCCCGCGACTCGTACCTGCTGCAACTCGCCGCTGTCTACTAGCTCCCGTACTCGTGCTCGGGTGGCCGCCACGGGTATCCGGAAGTAGTCGGCGAGGTCGCGCAGCACCGCAACGCCGAGGGCACGC
>JASHSO010000237.1 GCA_030038715.1 Streptosporangiaceae bacterium | reverse complement strand
CCATAACCGAGGAAGTCCAGTGCGCCTTCTAGGATGATCGTCAGGCTCGCGCCGAGCAGGCTGAAGGTCAGCAGCTGTGGCGCCATGTTTGGCGCGAGGTGCTGCAGCATGATCCGCCAGGTCCTGGTGCCGGACAGCCGTGCCGCTACGACAAATGGCTGGTCCCGCAGTTGCAGCGTGGCGGCCCTGGCCACCCTGGCAAAGGCCGGGACGCTGAACGCCGACAGCGCCCAGATCACGTTCCGCTCGCTCGGGCCGAGGCTGTCGGCGATTGCCAGCACGAGCACCAGTGACGGGAAGGCGATGAAGATGTCCAGGATCCGCATCATGACCGCCTCGGTCCAGCCGCCGCGATATGCGGCGACCATGCCGAACGTACCCCCGACCACCAGGCCTATGGCCTGGACAGCCGCCGCGACCTCGAAGGACACGCGGCCGCCGTAAAGGATCCTGGACATGATGTCGTCGCCGATGGAGTCGGTGCCGAGGATGTGCCCGGGCGACCAGAGCGGCAGGTTGACCTGGAGCAGTGACCCGTTGGTCGGGCTAGGTATGTGGTACAGGTCCGGCCAGATAAAGCAGAAGAAGAGCAGCACCACCAGGACCGTGCCGGGAATGGTGATCTCCAGCGTACGCAGCCACCCGCGCGCCCGGGGCGCCGCGCCCACCACGCCGGCGACGTCTTGCGTCGGCCCGGTGGCCAGCAGGTCAGCTGCGGGAACGGACATGACGGATCCTTGGGTCGAGCACACCGTAGAGCAGGTCGGTGAGCAGGTTGGCGAGGACGACGGCGATGCCGAAGACGAGCACGATGCCCTCGACGACCGGGACGTTCCGGCTGCTGATCGCCTGGAGCAGCTCGTAGCCGATACCAGGCAGGGAGAAGATCTCCTCCACGATGACCGTCGCTCCGATCAGCGTGGCGAGGTTGAGGCCGATGACGGTGAGCAGGCCGATAAATGAGTTGCGCAGCGCGTGCCTGGTGAGGATCTGCCAGTCGCTGAGGCCCTTGGCCCTGGCGGTCACGACGTAGTCCTGGGACTGCATCTGGTCCAGCAGGTCGGCGCGCAGGAACCGGGTATAGAAGCCGATCAGCGGTATCGCGAGCACGATGCTGGGCAGGGTGAAGTTGTAGAGGTTGCCTGAGATGGACGAGCTCGGCGAGTAGAGCGCCGGGAAGAACCCGTTCATCTTGACGGCGAAGAGGATCACCAGCAGCAGGGCCAGCACGTACGGGGCGATCGAGATGCTGGCCATGGACAGCACCAGGCACACCCGGTCGACGATGCCTCGTGGCCAGCGAGCGCACAGCACGGCCAGCGGGATCGAGACGATGAAGGTGATGACCAGTGCGTAGAGGACGAGTTCGAGCGTGACCGGCAGCCGCGAGCCGATGATCGACGCGACCGACTGGGGGCTGGCCAGTGACGTGCCGAGATTGCCGGTCACCGCCCCGGCGAGCCAGTGCCCGTACCTGGTCCACAGCGGCTCGTTCAGGTGCAGCTTGATGGAGAAAGAGCGGATCTCGGCGGGTGTGGCGTTGATGCCGAGCAGCGCCACGGCGGCGTCGCCGGGCAGCGCGTTGAGTATCAGGAACGACAGGAGCGTGACACCCCAGAGGACCGGGATTGCTGACAGCAGTCGGCGGCCGCTGACCCGCAGGGCCGGAGAGCTGGCCAGGCGGCGCGCGAACGCACCGCCTGGCCAGCGACCGGTTTGTGCCGAGACAGAGGCGCTCATGCGGTCAGCGACCCGCGCCTCACGCGTTGTTGTTGTTGTAGACGTACTGCCACAAGATCTCCGGGTTGACGTCGGTGACCGGGAGCGGCGTGTTTAGCCCCGGCCCGCCAACGCCGTGGTCGGCGATGTTGTAGCCCGCGATCGGGAACAGGAACGGCCCCCACGCCTCCTTGGCGATGAGAGCAGCCGCCGAGTCGTAGTCCTTCGCCCGCACGGTGTTGTTGGTAGTCCCGGCCGCAGCGAACAGGAGATCGTTGAGCGTGGTGTTCTTGACGCCCGTGAACGGCGAGGTGGAGCAGAACCGGAAGCAGACACCGACGCCGGTGCCCGGGTCGTAGGCGCCAGCGGTCTGCAGCATCGACTGCCACTTGCCGCCGGTGAACTGGGCGATCAGGCCGGTCAGGTCCCAGCTAGCCAGCGTGACCTTCATCCCGGCAGCTTCCCACATGGTGCGCAGGGCCGCGTCTACCTCGTTGGCGACCGGGGTGTTCAGGGTGCCGAGTACGACGTTCAGCCCGCCGAGCGACTTCACCAGGGCCTTGGCCTTGGCCAGGTTGTAGGTGAGGTAGCCGGGCACGTTCTGCTCGTAGAACAGCCCTGCCGGGGCCGTGAACGATTGGCCAACCGGATAGGTGTCGTTGAACAGGCTCTTGTCCAGCAACGACGTGTCGGTGGCGTAGTAGACCGCCTCTCTCGCCTTGATGTTGTTGAACGGCGCGGCGAAGGTGTTGAGCTGGATGTCGTAGGGCGACGTCGACGGCTCGGCCGTTGTCTGGAATTTCGCCGAGAACGCCTTTACCAGCTGTGGCGTCGACATTCCCTCATAGGCCTGGCCCGCATCCGACTCCATGGCGGTCAGCGCCGCCTCATCACTGGCGACCGGCTTGAAGGTCAGCGAATTCAGGTACGGCAGGCCCGGCTGCCAGTAGTGCGGGTTCTTCTTCAGCACCAGCAGCGAGTCGGGGACGTCGGTCACGACCGTGAACGGACCGGCCCCGACGGGCTTGAGCGCGAAGGCCTTCTCGCCCATCTTCTTGATAGCCGTGGGCGATGCGATCCAGTTGAACACGTCACCCTGCAGCGCGTTGATGAACGGCGCATCGACGTAGGTCAGCGTCAACGAGACGCTGTAGGGCCCGGTGGCCTTGATGACCGGCGCGGTCGTCTGGTTGAAGGTCGGCTTGCACGTGCAGGTCGAGGCCAGGTCGCGGGTCCAGTTGTAGACCACGGCGGCGGCGTTGAACGGCGTGCCGTCGGAGAACTTGACGCCCTGGCGGAGCGTGATGTTGACGGTCTTGCCGCCGTTGGTGAACGAGTAGCCGGTGGCCAGGTCGCCTGTTTCCTTACCGCCGGTGGTCAGCTCGAACAGCTCGCCGTAGATGGCGTCCATGTAGCTCATGTTCGCCGCGCCGTCGGTGTCGGTGGCGGGGTCCAGACCCGGCCAGCTGCCGGCGAAGGTGTCTCCCTCGAGGACGGTCAGCGACCCGCCGTGCTTCGGCGCGGTCGATGACGTCGGTGTCTTGGTGGTGGTTGACGACCCGCAGCCGGCCAGGATGACCGCCACTGCTGTCGCGATGACGACAGACGACACCCGGAGGACTGAACTCCCGGCGGCCCGTCTTGGACACATCTTGGGTCTCACGTCGATGCTCCCGCTATAGAAATGCTCCCGGTAGGACAGGTTGTCGCGGATCCGGAACGCCAAGATCGCCTGGCGGCGCGGACCCGCTGACCGTGATGCAGTGAACGTGTCTCACTGATGACGCGCTTAGCTTGGGCGACGGGCCCGCCGTGCGTCCACAGTGCTTCCACCGGGCGAAAGGGAGATGCCGCCCGCCAGCCGCCCCCGATACCGGCTTGACCTGCTCGTGTCCTGCTCGTGTCCGATCCGTGCCCGGGCCTGCTGGCTGGGCTCAGGTGCGGCGTGCGGGAGCCGAATTCGGTACCGTCGTCGGCTGTTCGCGCGAGCATTTCGGCGCGCTTTGCTAACAATCACTTCGTTCTTGCAGAAGGGGTGGCGAAGTGCAAGCATAATTTCAGCCACGTTAACTGCCTGGGATAGTCAGCTGGCGCGAAACTCTGGCAAGGGGTCGGCTTGGGCGATATAGCGCTGCGAGCGACGGCGAGAGGTCCGCTCGACACCGCCCCCAACGAGGGCGCGGACCATCCTCGCACGAACGCAGCAGGCCGTCTGCTCGCGGTGCTCGGCGCCTTCGGTCCGCAGAACCCGACGCTCTCGCTCAGCGAGATCTCACGGCGGTCCGGGCTGAGCCTGTCCACCACTCACCGGCTGGTGCACGAGTTGCTGAGCTGGGGTGCGCTGGAGCGCGACCCGAGCGGGTGCTACTCGATAGGGCTGCGCCTGCTCGAGCTCGCCGCCATTGCTCCGCGCGGCCTTGACCTGCGCGAGGCAGCCTTCCCCTGCCTGGACGACCTGCATCATCGGACCCGGGGAAACGTGCACCTAGCGGTACGTGACGGCATGCAGGTCGTCTACGTCGAAGTGATCCGCGCCTGCGCCACGCATCCGACCAGCGGCAAGACCGGAGATCGCTGGCCCATGCACGCGACCGGCACCGGCCTGGTCCTGCTGGCGTTCGCCGACCGCGAGGTGCAGGAGGAGGCGCTGCGCCGGCCGCTCGAGCGGTTCACGCCGATGACGATCACCGATCCCGCTGAGCTCCGCCGCAAGCTGGCCCAGGTCAGGCAGTCCGGCTACGCGGTCGCCGAGGGATCGATCACGGTGCAGGATCTCGTGGTCGGCGTGCCCGTCTACGATCCGTTCGGCGGCGTTGCGGCCGCGATCAGCGTGGTGGTCGAAGCCACGCGGGCCAGGCCGCAGCTACTGGCGAGCATGCTCGCCGACGCCTCCGGCGAGATCACCCGCAGGCTCGCACTGCAGTCAGGGCAGCGGCTGCCCGCCAGGCGGCTGGCCGGTCAGCGGCTGGCCGGGCCGGTGCCGCGCCGGACCGGACTCGCGCCCGTCGCCGCCACGATGGCCGGTCACGTCGGCGCGTCGGCCTGACGTTCGTTCATCGGCTGTGT
Source organism: Streptosporangiaceae bacterium (assembly GCA_030038715.1). GTDB lineage: Bacteria > Actinomycetota > Actinomycetes > Streptosporangiales > Streptosporangiaceae > JAJYUU01. The sequence continues at coordinate 858 of JASHSO010000237.1, read as the reverse complement.
TCCGCGAGCACGGCCACTGTCGGCCGTCGTCAGCGCACCGGCTTGATTCCGAGCCACCGGAATGCATTGTTCCAGGTGATGTCCTCAAGTTCGGCGGGCGGCAGGTCCAGCGAGCGCAGCGTGCGCCCGGCCGGGTCCTCGCGGGGCATCGCGGGGAAGTCCGAGCCGACGAGGAGCCGGTCGGGCCCCAGGTAGTCGACGAGGAAGCGGACCGCGCGGCGGTCGAAGACAAGCGAGTCATAGTAGAAACGGCGAGCGTACTGGATCGGCGACGGTCCCTCGTCGGGCATGACCGCCCGCTCAGGCACCTCCGGCTCCTCGTTCCAGCTTCCGCCCCAGAAGTACTGTGCCCGGGGCAGCATCAGCGGGAAGCCGCCTGCCGCATGGCTGAAGGCGATCCGCAGCTCGGGAAGCTTCGCCGCGGTGCCGCCGGTAACGAGCGAGGCAGCCGCCATCGCGCCTTCGAGCCCCACCACGTAGGTGCCCATCGCGGCGCGCGGCAGCCGGTCGGTTGCGGCCGGCATCGCGTGCACGAAGATCGCCAGGCTCAGCCGTGCGGCCTCGGCGAAGAACGGCAGGAACCTTTCCTCGCCGATCGAGGCGCCGAGGACGTTGGAGGCGATCTCCACCCCGGCCAGCCCGAGCTCGCCGACGGCGGCAAGCTCACCAGCGGCGGCTTCCGGGTCCTGCAGCGGCACCATGCCGAGCCCGACGAAGCGGGTCGGGTCCTGCGAGCAGAGCAGCGCAGTGGCCTCGTTGACATGCCGGGCCAAGGACAGGCCGTCAGCGACCGGCAGGTCGTAGCGCAGCAGCGGCGGCATCGGCGTGAGCACCTCGGCGTCGACACCGGCGGCATCC
>JASHSO010000236.1 GCA_030038715.1 Streptosporangiaceae bacterium | reverse complement strand
ATCCGTTCCCGGGTCCGCCGGTACACGATGACGGCATCGGTGGCGCCGAGCCGCCGGGCCGTCCGCGCGGCGTCGATCGCCGTGTCACCACCGCCGTAAACGGCCACGCGGCGGCCAAGCTGAGGCGGCTCGTTCCCCTCCATCGAGTGCAGCACCGTGACAGCGTCGAGTATCTTCGCCGAGTCTCCTGCCGGAATATCAGCGCGCCTGCCACGTTGCGCGCCGACTGCCAGGAATGCGGCATCGAAGCGGCCGTCCTCGATGGCGGCGAGGATGTCGGTCACCGGTCGGCCCGCCTCCAGCGTGACCCCCATGGCGAGGATGCGGCGCACCTCGGCGTCCAGCACGTCTCGCGGCAGCCGGTAAGCGGGAATGCCGAAGCGCATCATGCCGCCGGCCACCGGGGCGGAGTCACGGAGCGTCACGTCGTGTCCAAGCAGTCGCAGGTGGTAGGCGGCGGACAGGCCGGACGGCCCGGCGCCGACCACGAGCACGCGTTTGCCGCTGGCCGGCGCGGTCACCGGCACCGTCCAGCCCTGCTTGATGGCCTCGTCGCCGAGGAACCGCTCCACCGAGTTGATGCCGACGGCGGAATCGAGCTGAGCCCGGTTGCACGCGGTCTCGCACGGCCGGTAGCAGGCCCGGCCCATCACTGCCGGCAGCGGGTTGTCCTGCATGACCTGCCGCCAGGCTGTTTCGTAGCTGCCGTCTTCAGCGTGGTAGAGCCACTGCTGGACGTTTTCGCCCGCCGGGCAGGCGTGACTGCACGGCGGCAGCAGGTCAACATATACCGGGCGCTCGGTTCGCCACGACCCGGTCTTGTTGGCCAGGCTGAAGCCCACGTCCAGGGTGATCGCGAACGGCTTGTCCATCAGCCGGCCTCCTCGGTGTCCGCCCGGGAGGCGGCCCCCGGAACCGCGGGGAGCAAACCGAATCGGGCGATGTTGCGGTCAGCCAGGCGCTGCAGGCGGGCGATGGTGGTCGCTCCCGCCGCGGACCCGAACAGGTGCGAGTACCTGGCCTGCAGTCGCAGATAGTCCTCGACCGGCGCTAGCTTGCGTATCGGTGTCACGCTCACGACCTCGCCACCTACCGCCTCGAACACGGGGAACAGCCCGGTCTCCGCGGCCAGCCGGGCGATCTTGATGGTGTCCGCCGCCGCGCTGCCCCAGCCGAGCGGGCACGGCACAAGGATGTGCAAGTAGCGGGCGCCCCGGAAGTCCATGGCACGACCCACCTTGTACTCCAGGTCGCGCAGGCCGGCCACCGTGGCGGTGGCGACGTACGGGATCTCGTGCGCCATCGCGATCAGCGGCATGCTCTTGCCCTGGCCGAACGGGTTGCCCGGTTCGGGGCCGACGGCCGGGGTCGTCGTGGTCCTGGCCGCCGGGGGAGTGGCGCCCGAGCGCTGCACGCCGGTGTTCATGTACGCCTCGTTGTCGTAGCAGATGAACAGCACGTCGTCGTTGCGCTCGAACATGCCGGACAGGCACGCCATGCCGATGTCGACGGTGCCGCCGTCGCCGCCCTGACCGACGACGCGCACCTCCTCTCGGCCCTTGGCGCGCATCGCAGCGGCGACGCCAGTCGCCACCGCGGGCGCGTTGCCGAACAGCGAGTGGATCCACGGGATCTGCCAGGAAGTCTCCGGGTACGGCGTGGAAAAGACCTCAAGGCAGCCGGTGGCGTTCACGGCCACCATCCGCCTGCCGGTGGCCCGCATCGCCGCGTCGAGCGCGTACCTGGCGCCGAGCGCCTCACCGCAGCCCTGGCAGGCCCGGTGCCCGCAGTTCAGCGAGTTCGTCCGGGTCGGTTCGGACTGCACCGAGCGCAGGTCGGCATCCAGCAGCCTGTTCCCCGCGGCAAAGCTGCCGACCTGGTAGAACTTCACGGGCTGAACCGGCATCACGCGCTCCTAACCAATCTTGGGTGTGGCAGCGGCCCGCGGCACGACCCCGGAGCCGCCTGGGGTCGCGCCAAGGTCGCGCAGGATGTTCTCGGCCGCCGGACCCGACCTGCGAGTGGCAGCCGCCCGGCTCAGCTCCCGCTCCACCAGTTCGGTGTTGAGGTCAAGGAAAGTCAGCGGTGCCAGGTCGTCGGCTCCGGCCTTAAGGAATAGCTCGCGCAAGGATGCCTTGGTGACGGCGCGGCCGCCGAGGCCGGCGACCACCGTGTAGCCGCGCGGCCCGACGCCAGGCTTTTCTTGCTGTGACGGTGCGTGCTGCGACCGTGCGTGCTGCGCTAGGGCCATCCGCACGTTGGCAGAAACTATGCCGCCTATCCCGACAGCCAGTGCGCGCTCCAGGACCACGACGCGCTGCGCACCGCAGAGTGTTTGCCGCACCTCTTCCAGCGGGAACGGCCGGAAGGATGTGATGCCAAGCACTCCAATTTTCACTCCTAGCTCACGCAGCTCATCGACGGTGTCCTTGATGGTGCCTAGCACGGAGCCGAGCGCGACCACGATGGTGTCGGCGTCATCGGTGCGATAGGGCCGGACCAGGCCGCCGGAGCTGCGGCCGAACTGCGCGGCAAAGTCCTTCGCGACCTCGGGGATCAGGCGCAGCGCCTGGCCCTGCCTGGCGTGCGCCAGGTACCGGACCTCGGTGAACGCTTCCGGGCCCACCATTGCGCCGATCGACACCGGGTCGTCCGGATCGAGCACCTGCCGCGGCTCATAGGGTGGCAGGAAGCTGTCCACATCGTCCTGGGCGGGCATCTCCAGCGGCTCGTGTGCATGGGTCAGGATGAAACCGTCCATGCAGACCATCACGGGGAGCGAGACTTCCTCGGCGATCCGGAACGCCTGGATGTGCAGGTCGAGCGCTTCCTGGTTGGTCTCGGCGTAGAGCTGGACCCAGCCGCAGTCGCGCAGTGACATGGTGTCGCTGTGGTCGTTCCAGATGTTGATCGGCGCACCAATAGCGCGATTGGCAACCGTCATGACAACCGGCAGCCCGAGACCCGAGGCGTTGAACAATGCCTCGGTCATGTAGAGCAGCCCCTGGCTGGCGGTCGCGGTGTACGCGCGAGCCCCGGCCGCCGATGCGCCGATGGCCACGGACATCGCGGCGAACTCGGACTCGACGTTGACGAACTCGCACGGCGCGAGACCGCCCGACTTCACCAGCTCCGCGAGAGCTTCCACGATGTGGGTCTGCGGAGAGATCGGGTACGCGCACACCACCTCCGGGCGGCACAGCGCGACCGCCTCGGCCACCCCCCGCGAGCCCTCGAGCTGGCGGTATCGTCCGGCCTTGAGGTCCCGGTGGCTGGCTTGCTTGTGGTGCTGGGCGTCCTTGCCTAGCTGATCGTGGGCACTCCGGTAGGCCGCGCGCGCGGCTGCGGCATTGCCCGCCGCCACCAGACCAGAGAACCGGCCCCGGATGGCCGTCTCGATCGAGTCGATCGAAACGGCGCCGCTCAGCGCGGCGAAGCCGCCAAGCAGCGCGGCGTTTGGCACCGGTCGGCCGACATGCTGCTGAGCCAGTTCGGTGGCGGGCACACTCAGTACCGAGGCCGGCCGCAGCCGGTCAGTGAAGTCGGCTATGCCAAGCTCGGCGGGTGACTTGGCGGAATTGATCAGCAGGAGC
>JASHSO010000235.1 GCA_030038715.1 Streptosporangiaceae bacterium | reverse complement strand
CCGGCGTCGACCAGGTGGTCCTGATGGAAGGTGCGCGGGCTGTGTACGGGCCGATGAGCCTGCACCATGCAGATGAGGAATAGCAGCCCGAGGGGACTTCACGGGCGTTCGCGCGGGCTAGCAGTGTTGGCTGGGTCGGTGACGACCTGGTCTGCGAGCACCTCGTCGATCTGCGTCAGCAGCTGCGGGTCCAGCCGCACGCCGGCGGCGCCGGCGTTCTCGGCGACCTGCTCGGGCCTGGTGGCGCCGACGATGGCCGCTGTGACGTTCGGGTTCTGCAGGATCCAGGCCACCGCAAGCTGCGCAAGGGTCAGGCCCGCCTGGTCTGCCAGGGGCCTGAGTTGCTGCACGCGCCGCAACAGGTCGTCGTTCAGCAAATCGGAGATGAAGCCCGCGCCGACCTTGTCAGTGGCCCGCGAGCCGGCTGGCGGCGTGGCACCGGGCAGGTACTTCCCGGTCAGCACCCCCTGGGCAATCGGCGAGAAAACGATCAGGCCGACCCCTTCCTGCTCGCACAGCGGGACCACCTCGGCTTCGATGACCCGCCAGATCATGTTGTACTCCGGCTGGTTGGACACGATCCGGTCGAGCCCGAGCTCGCCGGCGATCTTGAGTGCGGCTGAGATCTCCTCGGCCCGCCACTCCGAGACGCCGACGTACAGCACTTTTCCCTGCCTGACGAGGTCGTCGAAGGCGCGCAGCGTCTCCTCGAGTGGTGTGTGGTAGTCGAAGCGGTGCGCCTGGTACAGGTCGATGTAGTCGGTCCGCAGTCGGCGAAGCGAGGCGTGCGCGGACTCCATGATGTGCTTGCGGGACAGCCCTCTGTCGTTTGGCCCGCTGCCGATCGGCCAGTAGACCTTGGTGCAGATCTCGACCGATTCCCTGCGGACGCCGTCCAAGGCCTTGCCGAGCACCTGCTCGGCTCTGGAGCGAGCGTAGACGTCCGCGGTGTCGAAGGTAGTGATGCCTTGATCGAGTGCTGCGGCGACACAGGCGAGCGCTGCGTCCTCCTCGACCTGCGAGCCGTGGGTAATCCAGTTGCCGTACGCGATCTCGCTGAGCTTCAGGCCGGACCGGCCGAGGTGTCGGTATTCCATGCCGACAACCTAGCGGTGGCAGGCAGCACGGTCTCGGCTCGCTGGTCGGCTAGACCGCGTCGCCCCGATTGACCCGCGGCTTAGGCACTCGCATCCGGCGGATCTGGATACCGCGCAGCGCTGCGTACATCCGCACGCCGCGGGTGCTCTGGCCGGGGAAGCGCTCCCGGGCTACTCGCAGCACCTGCCTGCCGACCCACCAGCCCTCGGTAGCCATCACCACCAGCACGACGGCGACCAGGACGTCCGCTAGCAGCTTGGCGGTCGCCGACGGGATGACCAGCAGGACGATCAGCAGTATCACCAGGAACATGTAGTACTCGCCGAGGCCGTGCCTGGCATCGACGTAGTCGCGAGCGAACGCCCGGACCGGGCCCTTGTCCTTGGCCGGCAGCGCCCACTCCTCGCCGCGCTGCAACGCCAGGGTCTTGCGCTGCCTGGAGTCGCGGTCGCGCTGCCTGGACTCGCGCGTTGCGGCCTTCCGGTCGGTGGGCGCCTGGTATGGCTGGCGCCGCCTGGCCTGGGCCTCGCTTCGCTTGGGCGTCGGCGCGCCCTTCTTGGGGGTCTGGCCGGGCCGAGCCTGGACCATGTCGGCCGAGTCCGGCTCCGGTGCGCCCTCGGCGTCGTCGAGTACGTCCGGGGCCCCGGCGCTGCGTCGTCTGAACACGGCTACAGCCTACCGGGAACAATGCCCTTCGGGCTGGCCCAGCAAGCGGCACGACGAGCCGCCGCGCGGCCGGTCAGTGATGACGGCTCGCGCCGGCACGTCGTAGGCTGGAGGCAAGATCTGCCGGCAATATGTCCGTTGCGGCACCGGCGCCTGTCCGAGACCCCGGATGCGCCGCGGCAGCGGTATTCGCATTGAGGGGATGGTCGCGCCCATGGGCGTCATGAAGCGGGTCACGACGGTCTTTCGCGCTAAGGCGAATAAGGCGCTCGACCGGATGGAGGATCCACGCGAGACCCTGGATTACTCCTATCAGCAGCAGCTTGAGCTGCTGCAGAAAGTGCGCCGCGGGGTGGCCGACGTCGCGACCTCACGCAAGCGCGTGGAGTTGCAGATCAACCAGCTACAGCAGCAGTCCGACAAGCTGGACAGGCAGGCCCGCGACTCGCTGTCGGCCGGGCGGGAGGACCTGGCGCGTGAGGCCCTGACGCGCAAGGCGAACCTCCAGTCCCAGCTCGAGGACCTGACCACGCAGTACGCCTCGCTGCAGGGCGAGGAGGAGAAGCTCACCCAGGCCTCCCAGCGGCTGCAGACCAAGGTCGACGCCTTCCGCACCAGGAAGGAGACCATCAAGGCCACCTACACCGCCGCCGAGGCGCAGACGAGGATCAACGAGGCGTTCACCGGAATCTCCGAGGAGATGGGCGACGTCGGCCTGGCGATCCAGCGCGCCGAGGACAAGACCGCCCAGATGCGGGCTAGGGCGGGCGCCATTGACGAGCTGATGGCCTCGGGCGCGCTGGACGACATGGTCAGCGGGCCGCACGACGACATCCAGGCCGAACTCGACCGGATGGGCGCGAGCCACAGCGTCGACTCCGAACTCGCCCGGCTGAAGGCGGAGATCGGCCAGGGCAGCGCGCCGCGGCAGATCGAGGGAACGCAGGACGCTACCAGCGCGGCGGACGACGTGCAGCCAGGCACGGCGCAGCCGGCCAGCGCAGCAGCGGACACGGCTCAGGCGGGGGACGGAGAATGATCGTGCGCATCCTCGGTGAGGGTCAGCTTGAGGTCCCTGACTCCGATGCCGAGGAGCTGAACAGCCTGGATGCCAAGGTGGAGGTCGCCGTGGAGCAGGACGACGAGGCCGCGTTCGACGCGGCACTCGCTGACTTGCTGGCGAAGGTCAGGCAGGTCGGCAAGCCAGCCCAGCCGGACGCGATCAGGCCGTCGGAGCTGATCGTCCCAGCGGAAGGCGCCACCATGGCCGAGGTGCGCAGGCTGCTGTCCGGCGAAGGTCTCATTCCGGGCTGACCACCCGGTGTTCCGCCGTGCGCGGGAACGCGATCTGTCGCGAAGTCGTTATCGTGTGTGGCGCTGCGTTGCGGCGGCGACTGCAGGCGTTGCGGGGCAGGAGTGTGTCCTTCCCCCAGCAGCGCCTGCGTGAGGTGTAATGAGGTAACGAGCGGTTTCTGTGCGGACCGCTCAGAATAGGGAGGCGGCGCCGATGGCGCGCACTCGGTACGCGTCTGACCCGGGCCTGATCGCGCGGATGGGCGCGACCATGTTCTTGCTGGGACTGGTCTTCGTCGGATTCGGCGTTGGCCTGGCATTTCTCATCCTTTACTACGGCCATCACGGGGCGGGTTACTCCGATACCGCCCTCATAGTCATTGCCGCCATCATCGGCATCGGCAGCGCGCTGGCCTCGTACTACTGGTCTGACAAGATCGCGCTGCGCACGTCGCGCGCGCGCCTCGTCGGCCCCAACGACTCGCCCGACGCCGCCAAGCTGCACGCGATCGTGGACCGGCTCTGCGCGATGGCCAACATGCCCAAGCCACGGGTAGCGATCGCCCCGACGCAGATGCCGAACGCGTTCGCCACCGGTCGCAACAGCAAGGTGGCCGTGGTCTGCGCGACCGAGGGCATCTTGCAGCGGCTCGACAACAACGAGCTGGAGGGCGTGCTGGCACACGAGATGTCGCACGTCGCGCACAAGGACGTGGCCGTGATGACCATCGCCTCGTTCCTCGGCATCGTCGCCGCCCTGATGGTCCGGTTCGCCTTCTACTCCGAGCTGTTCGGCGGTGGCCGGGGACGCGGCCGGGGCAACAACCAGAGCGCGCTGCTGATCATCCCGGTCATGGTGCTCAGCATCCTGGTCTACGTGATCAGCTTCCTGCTGATCAGGATGCTGTCGCGGTACCGGGAGCTGGCCGCCGACAGGTCCGGCGCGCTGCTGACCGGGCAGCCCTCGGCGCTGGCAAGCGCGCTGGTTAAGGTGACGGGGGAGATGGCGCGGATCCCGACGAGGGACCTGCGCGCTGCCGAGGCGCTGAACACGTTCTACTTCGCCCCGGCGCTGCACGCGCGGCAGGGCCAGATGAGCATGGCGGCGATCTTCTCCACGCACCCGCCGCTGGAGAAGAGGCTGGCGCAGCTGCAGAAGATCTCCCGCCAGCTCGGCAGGTAATGCGGTGGGGTTCCTGGACACGCTGCTCGGCAGGACCAAGCCAGTACCGCCGAACCTGGACGAGCTGTTCGCGCTGCCGGGCGCGGCGATCACTCTGCAGGCAGCGACGGACTTCCGCCCGACGGGCTCGGGCTCGGTGTGTTTCCGGGCCGCCGAGGGCAAGGCCTTCAGCGACATCGAGAACGACGTCCGCGAGCTGCTGAGCATGGACTCCGGCGCCAGCCCGGTGCAGGTGACCACGGATTCCTACCGGTTCACCTGGCTGGTCTGCAAGCACCAGCCAGACGACGCGGAGGGTCTGGTCACCGACCTGCACGCGGTGAACTCGTCGCTGGAGTCGGGCGGCTTCGGTCCGCAGCTGCTGTGCACGATCATGGCCTTCCGCGACACCGGCGGGCGCAAGCTCGGCGTCGTCTACCTCTACAAGCGGGGGACGTTCTACCCGTTCGCCCCGCTCTCGGGGCAGCGTCGCGACAATGCGCTCGAGCTGCAGATTCGCGGGACGCTCGGCGACGACCTGAAGATCGAGCCCGATCTAGAGCGCTGGATGCCCATCTGGGAGGCACCCGGCCTCTGAGTACGGCCGTGCGTTGGGGTAGCCGCCGTCGGCTATGCGGGCAGTGCGAGCATCTGGTCAAGCGCGACCCGTGCCTGCGCGGCTGCCTGCGGCTCGACAGTGACCTGGTTCACCACCTGACCGCGGGCCAGCGACTCGAGCGCCCAGACCAGGTGCGGCAGGTCGATCCTGTTCATGGTCGAGCAATAGCAGACTGTCTTGTCCAGGAACACGACTGTCTTGTCCGGGTTGGCCTTGGCAAGGCGCTGCACCAGGTTCAGCTCGGTGCCGACCGCCCAGGATGAGCCGGCCGCAGCGTGCTCGATAGTTGAAATGATCTTCTCGGTAGAGCCCACGAGGTCGGCCGCGAGTACCACCTCGTGTACGCACTCAGGGTGCACGATCACCCTGACCCCGGGGATGCGAGCACGCACGTCGTGCACGCAGTCCGCGGCGAACCTGCCATGGACCGAGCAGTGGCCGCGCCACAAGATCACGGCTGCGTCACGGAGCGCTTGCGGCGTCAGTCCGCCGGTGTCGCCAGGCGCGTGCGGGTCCCACACGACGCAGTCCGCCAGGCTCATGCCGAGCTGCAAGACGGCGGTGTTACGGCCCAGATGCTGGTCGGGCAGGAACAGCGCCTTGCTGCCCTTGCCAAGTGCCCAGGTCAGCGCCCGCTGAGCGTTCGACGAGGTGCACACGGTTCCGCCGTGGCGACCGGTGAACGCCTTGATGTCCGCCGAGGAGTTCATGTAAGTGACCGGGACCACATCGGCCGCGATCCCGAGGTCCTCCAGCGTGTCCCAGCACTCCTCGACCTGGTCGAAGGTGGCCATGTCGGCCATCGAGCAGCCCGCAGCGAGGTCGGGCAGCACAACACGTTGGTGCGGCGAGGTCAGGATGTCGGCCGACTCGGCCATGAAGTGGACGCCGCAGAACACCACGAATTCGGCCGTCGGCCTGGCCGCGGCTTCCCGGGCGAGCTTGAAGGAGTCCCCTGTCACGTCGGCGAACTGGATGACCTCATCCCGCTGGTAGTGGTGACCGAGGATGAAGGCGCGATCACCCAGTGCCTTCCTGGCCGCGTGCGCGCGGCGGACAAGCTCCGGATCGCTGGCCGGCGGCAGCCCGCCCGGACAGTTCACCCCGCGCTCGGATGCCGAGTCCGCGCCCGCGCCGAGTAGCAGGAGTGGCAGCGGGCGCCGTGGCCTTGCGGAGGTTGCGTGGCTGGTCCGGCCTGACGGCATCGCCAGGACCCCCAATCTGTCCGGAAACCCGGACCGGCATCGCCGAGCCCGCAGTGGCGGTTGCCGGGAACCGGAGGCGCCCCGCCGATCACCGCACGCCCGGTGCCGGAGCCCGAGCCCGCGGCGTCTCGGATCCTGCACTTATCGTCTAAGTGACGATAGCCATCTTAGCCGGAACGACCGCGGACGGTCGCTGGCATGCTGCCAGGAATGACGGAACAGGGATTATCGTTGTCTCTGCCAGAGGCAGCGCCGGTGGCCTGCCGGCCAGTGGATCCGGGAGCTAATGCAGATGACAGTTCAGGGCGAGGCAACAACGCAGGGCGTCCTTCTGACCGATGCCGCGACGGCAAAGGTGGGCAGCCTGCTGCAGCAGGAGGGCCGTGCGGACCTCAGGTTGCGCATCGCCGTGCAGCCAGGTGGTTGTTCCGGCCTGCGCTACCAGCTCTACTTCGACGAGCGCCAGATGGACGGCGATGTCGTCAGCGAGTTCGGGACTGTCCAGGTAGTGACGGACAAAATGAGCTACCCCTACCTGAGCGGCGCCACGATCGACTTCGTCGACACGATCGAGAAGCAGGGTTTCACGATTGACAACCCGAACGCCACGGGCTCGTGCGCCTGCGGCGACTCGTTCCACTAAGCACGTCATACGCGGTTACTGCCGCCGGCGGCGCAATCAAGCGCCGCCGGCGGCAGTTCTACGTTTGGGCGTCGGCCGGTGCCGGGCGACAACACCGGACGTCGGAACTGGTGGCGGGCCCCGGATCCCAGGGCCGTG
>JASHSO010000234.1 GCA_030038715.1 Streptosporangiaceae bacterium | reverse complement strand
GCGGGCAGCACTTCTGGTACTGGCCCTGCCCCGGCGGGCAGCACATCTGCTTGTTGTTCTGTCCGGGCGGCGGGCAGCACTTCTGGTACTGGCCCTGCCCCGGCGGGCAGCACTTCTGGTTGTTGTTGTATCCGCAGTTGCCGTTGTTAATTGGCACCTGCTTGTAGGTCACGGTGTACACGTCGGTCGTCCCCGTGCTCGGGTTGAAGGCAGCGATGAATGTCACCAAAGCCCCCGTGCCGACCTGAGTGACCTGTATGAGCTGCGGCGGGATGGAACCAGGCGAGTCAACGGTGACGTGAACGGTCCCGATCTCTATCTGACAGCCCGGCGACGCCTGCAACGGAATGATGAAGAAAGGAGCGTGTGACGGACCGACCGTCACGAACTCGCTGTTACAGGTCGGCGGGTCCGGGGGGTTAGTCGGTGACGCGGTAGCCACGCCAGCCCCCATCGCCGTCACCAGCGCGACGCCGCTAGCGACTGCGGCAAGTCTTGCTGCTACTTTCATAGGTCCTCTTGCATTAAGTAGGATATAAGGAATAATTGCGGTAAAACACCCCGTATGTACTGCCCGCGCCTACCCCCTTCCCCCAACTGGACCGGAACCCGGTAACGGTCAAGCTGCTCTAGCGGGTAAGCAACTGATCGACCCATCTATAGTGGCCTATGTCAGTGGGCACTGGCCAGTATCGTGGCACGACCGCGACCATTCTGAAATCTAGCGCGCGCAATGATAGCGCCCAGGGCGCGCGACCGCAGCGTTTGGCCCCAAGTTCGGCATCGGTGAAGAGCGCCTCGCCAGCTGGTCGCTGTGACGGCGGCCAGCCCGGGTTGGCTCGGAATCGGCGCGGTGGGCGCTGGTTCGCCAATACAGGTGGTTCGGCCGACAGCAACATCCGCGGGACCATCTTCTGCCGTGTCGAGTCCCGGATGAGCTGCCGGCTGCACGGGCCTCAGCCGTGGTGCGCAGGTCCTGGAAACCTACATCGCGAGGCGGGCGATCAGGACATCATGCTCGCTCGCTGGGGTTGGGGGCATACCTCGGCGCGGCATGGGTAGGTCCACCTGCGCGTACAGCGGCGCGGCCCAGCTTCTCGGGCCTCGCGGGTGCCGAGCGCCGCGACTTCACGACTTTGCCAGCAAAAATTTACCGGGAGGGCACACGACTTACGGTTTCGTAGGTTACGGTTACGTAAGCGTATTCTGCATCGCCCCTGTCCTCGGTATGTGCGGAACGTCACCTCATTGGCAGCACCTCTGAGTGCCTCGGCGAGGATTCCATGACCACAGCCACTGACACCGCAAACACGCTCGCAGCGCAGCAGGCTTCGGGCAGCAGCGCCCAGCCAGCGGCGGCAGCACGCAAAGCGCCGCTGCCTGACATCACAGATCAGCCCGCCGGCCGAGCCGAGAAGGCACTCGTCGCGCTCTTCGTCGCCGTGCCGCTGATGGCGCTGGTGGCCGCGATCCCGCTGGCCTGGGGATGGGGACTGGACTGGCGCGGCGCCGTGATCGCCGTCGCGTTCTACTACGTGTCCGGACTCGGCATCAGTATGGGCTTCCACAGGTACTTCACGCACAGCTCGTTCAAGGCCAAGACCGGCTTCCGGATAGCCCTGGCCATCGCGGGTTCGCTGGCCATCGAGGGCCCTGTGCTCACCTGGGTCGCCGACCACCGACGCCATCACAAGTACAGCGACCGAGAGGGCGATCCGCATTCGCCGTGGCGGTTCGGCAACGACTGGGGTGCGCTGACCAAGGGCCTGATCTGGGCGCACGTCGGCTGGATGTTCGACGGCAACAAGACGTCGAAGCAGAAGTTCTGCCCCGACCTGCTGGCAGACAAGAAGGTCAGCCGGATTTCCCAGCTGTTCCCACTCTGGGTCGCGATTTCATTGCTCGGGCCAGCTCTCATCGGCGGCCTGTGGTCCTGGTCATGGCAGGGCGCACTGACCGCATTCTTCTGGGCCAGCCTGGTCCGGATCGCCTTCCTGCACCACATCACCTGGTCGATCAATTCGATCTGCCACACGTTCGGCAAGGAAGACTTTGAAGTCAGGGACAAGTCGAGGAACGTGAACTGGCTGGCGATCCTGTCGTTCGGCGAGTCCTGGCACAACCTGCACCACGCGGACCCGACCTGCGCCAGGCACGGTGCGCTCAAGGGCCAGATCGACATAGCAGCGCGGCTCATCTGGCTGGCGGAGAAGCTCGGTTGGGTCTATGACGTCCGCTGGCCCGACGCTTCGCGGCTGGACGCTAAGAAGAGCACCGCGCGGCAGCTCGGTTCGATGACGAGGAGAGCAGCGGTCGGCTGACCGACCTGCGGACAAGAGCGCAGGCACGGCACCCAGGCTGGTCAGCTCTCCCGAGCGGCACGATTCGCTGGCTTGCCCGGAATCCCGGCCAGGTGGCTACAAGCTGTTCGGTGCCGGCATGATGGACGCGTGACAAGTCAACCGCAGGGGACCGGACGCCGACGCATGACTGGCAAGGAGCGCCGCGCGCAGCTGCTCGACATCGGCCGGAGGCTGTTCGCCGAGCGCGGCTTGGACGGCACTTCGATCGAAGAGATCGCCGCCCAGGCCGGCGTGTCCAAGCCGGTGGTGTACGAGCACTTCGGCGGCAAGGAGGGCCTGTACGCTGTCGTCGTCGACCGTGAGGTCGAGCGGTTCCTCGCTCTCGCCACCCAGCTGCTGGAGGGCGAGGACACGATGCCGAAGTTCGAGGTCGCCGCGGTCCGGCTACTCAGGTACATCCAGGA
>JASHSO010000233.1 GCA_030038715.1 Streptosporangiaceae bacterium | reverse complement strand
CGAACGCCGGGCCGCCGGGCCAGCCGCTGCGACGCGGGGGCCACGGCTGCGGCCGCCGCGGTCTGGTCCCGGCGCCACTCGATCAGGGCGGCCGGGACCTCGCTGAGGAACCTGGACTGCACGTGGTACTCCGGCCTGCCCCACCAGGTGCGGGCCAGCGCCCGGGTGAGGTAGAGCCGCCGCTCCGCGCGGGTGATCCCCACGTAGGCCAGCCGCCGTTCCTCCTCGAGTTCCTTGTCGTCGCCGACCGAGCGCTGGTGCGGGAAGACGTTCTCCTCCAGGCCGGTGAGGAACACCACGGGGAACTCCAGGCCCTTGGCGGTGTGCAGGGTCATCAGCGTCACCACGCCGCCGTGGTCCTCGCCCTCGGGGACCTGATCGGCGTCAGCGACCAGGGACACCTGCTCGAGGAAGTCCGCGAGGGAGCCCTCGGGTGGGGCACCGTCCGCGGCGTCGGGATCGCGCCGCCCGGCCTGGCCCCCGGTCGCGTCGAACTCACGCGCCACCGAGACCAGCTCGTTCAGGTTCTCGATGCGGCTGGCGTCCTGGAGGTCCTCGGAGGCCTGCAGCTCGGCGAGGTACCCGGACCGGTCCAGCACGGCCTCGGCCAGCTCGGCCACCGGCAGCCCGGCCTCGGCGTCCGCGCGGAGCCCGTTGATCAGCTCGTTGAAGGACTCGATGGCCCGCGCCGACCGGGACGCGATCCCGGGCGCATCATCGGGATGGGCCAGGGCGGCGGCGAACGACTGCTTATCCCGCTGGGCCAGGGCGGCTATGCACGCCTCCGCCCGGTCGCCGATCCCCCGCCGCGGCACGTTGAGGATCCGGCGCAGCGAGACCTCGTCCCCGGGGTTGGCGATCAGCCGCAGGTAGGCGAGCAGATCGCGCACCTCGCGGCGCTCGTAGAAGCGGACGCCGCCGACAACCTTGTAGGGTAGCCCGGACCTGATGAATATCTCCTCGAACACGCGCGACTGCGCGTTCGTCCGGTAGAACACCGCGACCTGGCCCGGCACCGCGTCGCCGGCGTCCGCCAGCCTGTCGACCTCTTCGGCCACGAACGCGGCCTCGTCGTGTTCGTTGTCGGCCACGTAGCCGGTGATGGGCGGCCCGTCGCCCGCCTCTGACCACAGATTCTTCGGTATCCGGCCCGGATTCTGAGAGACGACGGCATTGGCGGCAGCAAGAATGTTCTGCGTCGACCGGTAGTTCTGCTCGAGCAAGATCACCGTCGCGCCAGGAAAGTCGCGCTCGAACTCCTCGATGTTGCGGATCGTGGCGCCGCGGAATGCATAGATCGACTGGTCCGCGTCCCCGACCACGGCCAGCTCGGCGGCAGGCACCCCGGTGCTTGACGGGTCGGACTGTCCGGCCAGTTCCCGCACGAGCATGTACTGCGCGTGGTTGGTGTCCTGGTACTCGTCGACGAGCAGATGCCGGAACCTGGTCCGGTACTCGGCCGCCACCTCCGGGAACGCCTGCAGCAAGTGGACGGTCACCATGATCAGGTCATCGAAGTCCATCGCCCCGGCCGCGACCAGTCGGCGCTGGTACTCCGCGTACGCCTCGCCGAGGGCCTTCTGCCGGTATCCGTTCGCCCTGGACAGCACCGTCTCGTAGTCGATCAGCTCGTTCTTCAGCGTGGAGACCTGCGCTGCCATCGCCTTCGGCGGGTGGAACCTGGTATCGAGCTGCTGCTCGCGGCAGACCATGGCCATCAGCCGCTGCGAGTCCGCCTGGTCGTAGATCGAGAAGCTGGATGGGTAGCCGAACCGGCGCGCCTCCCTGCGCAGGATCCGCACGCACGCCGAGTGGAACGTCATCAGCCACATGGAACGCGCCCGCGCGCCGGTCAGCGCGGCAGCCCGCGCAGCCATCTCGCCAGCGGCTTTGTTGGTAAAGGTGATGGCCAGAATCTGGCTCGGCGCCACGTCCCGCTCGGCCAGCAGATAGGCGATCCGGTGCGTGAGCACGCGCGTCTTGCCGGAACCGGCGCCGGCCACGATGAGCAGCGGGCTTCCGGCGTGCATGACAGCAGCCCGCTGTTGCGGGTTCAGCCCGTCCAGCAGGGACTCGGTAACCAGCGCGGTCACAGGCCTAGCCTAGGCGGTGCGGCCGACACACGAGGGCTGCGTGGCCGGGGCGCGGGGGGCCGCCGTCGGCCGTGGACTATCTCACTCGTCGGGGACCAGGGTAGGCGTCGACCGCGTCAGGGTCTCCCGCTTGAAATAGGCGGGCTGCACGATCCGCAGGTAAGCCCAGAAGATGACGCCGACCACAGTTGACAGGAGCACGATCACGAACACCCCGCCGACCTGCCAGTGCAGGCCCGGGATGGTGAACATGGTGTAGCTGTTGCCGGTGTTGATGTCCCAGTCCTGCCACATGCTGAACCCGCCGAGCACCCAGAGAATCAGCCAGCCAGCCGCCGGGATGATGCCGCGCATCCACAGGTTGCGCGCGCTGCTGGTCAGCGTCTTGCGGTAGTACCAGACGCAGGAGATGGCTGTCAGCCCGTAGTAGAACGCGATGAAGACGCCGCAGGCGGTTACCGCGTCGTAGATCACGTTGCCGCCGGACATGTAGTTCATGGCCGCGTACAGCACAATCGATATCCCGCCCATGACAAGCGTGGAGACCGTCGGGGTCAGGTGCTTCGGGTGCATCTTGGCGAACGACGGGGGCAGCGCCTTGTACACGGCCATCGACAGGGTGGTCCTGGCCGTGGGCAGGATCGTTGTCTGGGTAGAGGCCGCCGCAGACGACAGCACCATCAAGATCAGCAGGTGGCTGAGCACGTTGCCGTACCAGGACGTGCCGAACACCGAGGCGCCGAGTATGGAGATCACGTCGCCGACGTGCGCAGGGTTCGTGAGGCCGATGCCCTTGTCGCCGATACCGGCCCAGGCCTGGGCGGCGAAGATCACGACTACGTACGTGACCAGCAGGACGACCGTGGACAGGATCGCCGCCCGCCCGGGGATCTTGCTCGGGTCCTTCGTCTCCTCGTTGACCGACAGCGCCGTGTCCCAGCCCCAGTAGAGGAAGACCATGAGGATCAGGCCGCTGGCGAACGCGCTGAACGTGAGGCCCGACGGGCTGAGCCAGGACGCCGACGGATGGATGGAGACGGCCGGGTGGTGGCCGGTCTCGACCCGGATCAGCGCGGTCACCGAGAACACGATCAGCATCACGATCTCGATCGA
>JASHSO010000232.1 GCA_030038715.1 Streptosporangiaceae bacterium | reverse complement strand
CCGCGGCCGGCTGCGGGGCCCAGCCCGCGCTCCAATTCACCGCCGGGCTCGCTGCCGGTGCGCTGACCAGCGTGCAGTTCGTCTCGCTGAGCCGGGGCTGGGTCGTGGGAGCGCAGCAGATCCTGGCCACCACCAACGGCGGGCGAACGTGGACGGCACAGTATTCCGGCAAGCTGAACCTGCTAGCCGTCGATTTCATTGGAAACGAGGTTGGCTGGGCCGTCGGTGCTGACACCCTGCTGGCCACCTCCGACGGCGGGCAGCGCTGGACAGCGCTGCCCGAGCCCTGCCCGGTCATCCGCTCGGTCCACTTCGTGTCGGCGAGCACTGGCTTTGCCATAGCCGGTGGCGCAGATGTGCTCGCGCACGGTTCCCTGGCGCCTGCAGCTGGCGGGCGGCTTCTGCGCAGCACCGACGGCGGGCGTATCTGGCAGCAGCTGTCGGCCCCGGCGAATCCGCAGAGCGTCTGCTTTACCAACTCGCGCGACGGCTGGCTCGGAGCCGACGGCGCCCTGTACCGGAGCACCGACGGCGGCCGGACTTGGAAGTTGACGACCACCGCGCCGGGGCGCAGCGACGCCGGCTACCCGTTCACCATGATCGTGCAGTGCGCCGGAGCCAGCTCGGCCTGGGCGCTTGACGCGGGCTCGGGCGCGGCCATGAGCCAGGAACCACACATCGGCTACCATGCCGGTCCGGATGGCACGGTCCCGATCTTCGCCGAGCAGTACTTCCCGCATCCCGGTGTGACCGTCACCGCGAGCTCACCCGGCTCCTACACCGGGACACTCTCGGCAATCAGCGCGTCAACAGCCGTGTTCATCGACTTCTGCCCGGCATGCGGCTACGGGAGCGCACCGTGGGACCTGATCACGGGGTCGGGCTCGGTGCTGAAGCCGGAGGGGCACGCGGGCGGAATCACGCAGGCCTATGGTGCCAGCTTCCTGACGCCGTCAACCGGCTGGGTGGTCGGCGTCCTGACGGACTACAGCAACCCGAACCAGCCTCGTTCCTATCCAAGAATCATGTACACAGACAACGGCGGCCAGACCTGGCAGGTGCAGTACTCCGGCGGCTAGGGCGACCCGATGCGCAGCCTGGAGAGAACCTTGAGCACGCCATCCGCCAGGTTCTGCGCGGCGGCGGCGTCCGGCGCCAGGGCGATTTCCGACGCGGCGAGAAGCATCGCTCCGGTCATCACCACAGCGGCGGCCTCGTCCAGCGGCTCGCCGCTGCGCGCGAAGAACTCGGTGTTCCTGCATACCCAGTCCGACAGCCGCTGCCGCCAGAGCAGGTCGAATCCTGGCGGGCCGTCACCGCGGGCGAACATGGCGACCAGATCGCGCTGCTCTATGCAGACGTCCAGGTAGCCGCGCGCGCCGGCCAGCAGCAGCCGCAGCGGGTCACCCGTGCCGCGGTCGCGGGATTCCCGGACAGCCCGGCGGGTTCGCGTGTCCTGCTCGTGGTGCAACTCCTCGAATAGGGCCAGGTAGAGATCTGCCTTGCCGGAGAAGTGGTGGTACAGGCTGCCGACGCTGGCGCCCGCCAGCGCGACGATGTCTGTCACGCCTGCCCGGGCGTAGCCCTCGAGCATGAAGACTTCGCGGGCCGCCGCCAGCAGCGCACCGCGGGTCGATGCGCCGCGCTCGGTGCCCCGAGCGGCGGCCGCAACCTGATCACTAGCCATACCATCCCGCGGCTTCTGCAAGACCCAGGGCAGGGTGGTCAGCCGACTGGCCGACTCGCTTCATAGGATTTCACCACGGTCCGCCGACAGGGAAGGTGCATCGGCCATGGGCGAGGATCAGGCAGACTCTCCACACGTCGTGATCTCGCCTCCCGAGCCGGGTAGGCACGCACCGGACCGGAACCTCGCACTGGAGATGGCGCGGGTGACCGAAGCCGGCGCAATGGCCTCGGCACGCTGGGTCGGCCGCGGAGACAAGAACGGCGCGGACGGCGCGGCGGTGCACGCCATGCGCGAGCTCATCAACACGGTCTCGATGAACGGCGTCGTTGTGATCGGCGAGGGCGAGAAGGACGCCGCGCCCATGCTGTACAACGGCGAGCAGGTCGGCGATGGCAGCGGGCCACTCTGCGATGTCGCGGTCGACCCGATCGACGGCACCCGGCTGACCGCGAACGGGATGCCCAACGCCATCTCGGTCATTGCGGTCAGCGCCCGCGGCTCCATGTATGACCCGTCGGCCGTGTACTACATGTCGAAGTTGGTGACTGGCCCGGACGCGGCCGACGTGGTCGACATCGACGCGCCTCCCGCGGCCAACGTCGCGGCGGTGGCCAGGGCCAAGAGATGCTCGCCATCGGACGTGACAGTGGTCATGCTGGACCGGCCCAGGCACGCCGAGCTCATCAACCAGGTTCGGGAGGCCGGCGCGAGGATCAAGCTGCTCACCGACGGAGACGTGGCCGGCGCGATCATGGCTGCCCGCGATGGTACCGGCATCGACTTGCTGCTTGGCATCGGCGGTACACCCGAGGGCATCATCGCCGCTTGCGCTATCAAGTGCCTGGGCGGCGTGATCCAGGGCAAGCTGGCACCACGGGACGATGCCGAGCGGGCCAAGGCGGTCGACGCCGGCCACGACCTGAGCCGGGTGCTGACCACGGACGACCTGGTCGATTCCGAAGACGTCTTCTTTGCTGCCACCGGCAT
>JASHSO010000231.1 GCA_030038715.1 Streptosporangiaceae bacterium | reverse complement strand
GATCCTGGCCGACCGGGATGAGGACGGCTACCTGCTGCAGATCTTCACCAAGCCCGTGCAGGACAGGCCCACGGTGTTCTTCGAGCTGATCGAACGGCACGGCTCGCTGGGATTCGGCAAGGGCAACTTCAAGGCCCTCTTCGAGGCGATCGAGCGCGAGCAGGAGCGGCGAGGGAATCTGTAGCCGGCCCCGGGCCGCAGGCCCGTTCGCCGTGGCCGACCAGCCTGGCTAATCTGAGACGCCAGCGGGCAATGCTCGGTTGGCAAGCGCCACGCATACAGTTGTTGTGAACGAACGACCAGGGCTCGTCGCCAACGCGGGGCTGCTGGCAGTAGGCCTCGGGCCGGCTTGCCATCTGCCCGCGAGGCACGGCTGAGCCAGCCAACGAGGAAACCAGCGGCACATGACTGAGCAAGCCGACGGTACGGGCCGTGACCCTGCGGGTCCCGGCCTCGCTTCCGGCGTGCCCGCCCAGGAGGCCGGCAGCCTGCCGCCGCCGCCACCGAGCACCATGCCGTCGCCGTACCTTACGGCAGGCGAGTCCATCCCCGAGGCCTACCTGGCACCGCCGCAGCCAGGGATGCCGCGCTACGGTTCCGCGCCAGACCTCGGCGGACCGGGCCCGCAGCCGTTCGGCCCCGCCCAACAGCCATATCGCCAGCAGCAATACTCGCCACCGGGGCAGCGACCCGGTCCGCGCAGGCCCGCGTTCGGACTCGGGGCACGTGCACAGCGCGACCCGGCCCTGGCTGGAGGATGGGAGCGGCTCCTTGCCTGCATACTCGACTGGTTGCTGATCATGGTGGTGTCGGCCGCCATTTTCGCCTCCCCGCTGCTGCGGGTCCTGCACCAGCTCGAGCACATCGCCAACGCCTACCAGAACCTCAGCTCGCCGTCGGCCCAGGCTGCGATCAGTAGCTTCGAGCGCGCGCCGTCGACTGTCAGCACCCTGCTGCACTTCTGGCTGACCGTGTTCGTCATCGCGCTCGCGTACTACTGGGGCATGCACGCGCTGTGGGGCGCCACGCTAGGCAAGCGCGTACTCGGCATGCGAGTCGTCCGCGCAGCCGACCGCGGCAGGATCGGCCCGGGAGCCGCCGGGATCCGGACGGTCGTGTTCCTGGCCGGCCCGGCGATCTTCCTTTTCTTGACCCCGGTAGAGATCCTCGGCGGTGTCCTGTGGCTCTCCGACAACCTGCTGCTGGTGCTCGACAGACGCACGCAGTCCTTGCACGACAAGCTGGCGGGAACCGTCGTCATCAGCCAACGGCGGCTCCAGCGGCAGGCTGGCCAGTCGAGCCCGTGGTAGTGCCTAGCTGAACAGCAGCGTGTAGCCGGCCTTGCGGAGCTGGCTGATCACCGAGTCGCAGTGCTCGGGGCCTCGCGTCTCCAGATGCAAGCTGACCTCGGCTTCGTCCACTCGCAGGTCCGCCGTGACCCGCTCATGCACCACGTCAAGGACGTTGGCGCCAAGCGCTGCCAGCTCGACCAGCAGGGTGGCCAGCGCTCCCGGCTGATCGGGCAGCTTGCAGCGGAATGCCAGGAACCGGCCAGCCGCAGACAGGCCGTGCCGTAGCACCTTGGATAGCAGCAGCGGGTCGATGTTGCCGCCGGACAGGACCACGACCACCGGCGGGGTGAACATCGCGGTGTGCTGGAGTATCGCCGCGACGCCCGCTGCGCCAGCCGGCTCGACCAGCTGCTTGGACCGCTCCAAGCACAGCAACAGCGCGCGCGACAGGTTCTCCTCTGAGACGGTAACCACGCGTGCGCCGAGGCTCGCCAGCAGTGCCACCGCCAGCTCGCCTGGCCTCGCGGCCGCGATCCCGTCTGCCATGGTGGCCGCCGTGGCGACGGCCACCGGATGCCCGGCCGCCAGCGACGCCGGCATCGGCGCGACTGCTTCTGCCTGCACGCCGACCAGCCTCGCTTCCGGTACGGCCGCGCTGGCCGCGACCGCAATGCCCGCGGCCAAGCCGCCGCCGCCGACCGGCACCACGACGGTTCGAACACCCGGACACTGCTCGGCGATCTCAAGCCCGATGGTGCCCTGCCCGGCGATCACGTCGGGATGGTCGAACGGGTGGATGAAGATCGAGCCCGTCTCCGCGGCCAGCTCATCGGCCCGGGCTAGGGCGTCCTCGACGGCGCCGCCCCACAGCATCACCTCTGCGCCGTAAGACTTTGTCGCTGCCACCTTCGGCAGCGGCGCGGAGGTCGGCATCACCACGGTCGCGCGGGTACCCAGTTCGGCCGCCGCCAGCGCGACACCCTGGGCATGGTTTCCCGCGCTCGCCGCTACCACGCCGCGAGCACGCTCGGCGCTGGTCAGCCGGGCGATCCGCAGGTGCGCCCCACGCACCTTGAATGACCCGCTTAGCTGGAGGTTCTCGCATTTCAGGTAGACCGGGCCGGCAACGATCTGCGAGAGCGCCGTCGACTCGAGCAAGGGAGTCTGCCTGACCACCGGCTGCAACACGGTGCGGGCCTGCGTGATGTCAGCAGGCGTCACTGCCCGCACAGATGAACTCACGCATGGATTGTCGCACCGTATGGCCGGTCCCCGGTATGGTCAGTCCCCGGTCCAATAGCGGTCCGGGGCGAAGAGCAGTGCAGCCGCTCCAACCAGCCCCGCACTCTGGCCGAGTGCCGCCGGTACTACCCTGACGCGCCGGGCGAACTCCAGCCGCGTGTGCGCCCGCACGGCCTCTTCCAGCGGATCGAACAACAGCGGCCCGGCCTGCGAAAGCCCGCCGCCGACCGATACCACCTCAAGATCGCACAGGTTGGTCGCCGAGGCGATCGCGATGCCGAGCGCATGACCGGCGCGGCGCATGGCGGCCAGGCCGATCGGATGACCCTGGGCCCCGTCGTCTGCCAGGTCCTTGGCCGTGGCGTCGGCCTGGCCCGACCGCCAGCCCTGCGACTGAGCCCACGCCACCAGCGCCGGGCCGCGGGCGATGGCTTCGAGGCAACCACGGCCGCCGCAGCCGCAGAGCGGTCCACTGTCACCCTCGACTACGACGTGGCCAATGTGGCCCGCATTGCCCGAGGCTCCTTCGACGAGCCGGCCGTCGAGTATCAGACCGCCGCCTACTCCGGTGGAGACGACCATGCCGAGAACGTTCCGGCGACCGCGCCCTGCCCCCCGCCAGTGCTCGCCGATCACTACGCAGATCGCATCGTTGTGCACCCGCACCGGGACTCCACCGAGCCGGTCGGCCAGGCGGCTGCGCAGCGGGAACTCCCGCCAGCCGGGAATGTTCAGCGGAGACACCACTCCTGCGGGCCACGCCATCGGACCGCCGCAGCCGCAGCCGCAGCCGGCGAGGTCGGTCGGGCAAGCGTCGGCTCCGTCGAGGACCTTGGTGATGAGCGAGTCGAGCGTTCGCCACAGCTGCTCGGCGTCTAGGCCCTTGGGAGTGGGCACCTGAGACCAGGTCAGCACGCGGCCGACCGGCTCGACCAGGCCCGCGGCCATCTTGGTGCCGCCGACATCCAGCACCAGGGCCGGGCTCGGATCCGCCATCA
>JASHSO010000230.1 GCA_030038715.1 Streptosporangiaceae bacterium | reverse complement strand
GACGAACAGGATCGGAATAATCCGGCTGAACAATGCCGCCATAGCGGGACATGGTAGCGAGCCACGGGCACGCGGGTGGCACTGTGTCTGCAGCCCATCGTGGTCGATACAAATCGTAGTGGGTAGATTACATTCGGTGGGCGGGCTTCAGCCGTCCCGGCGGCCGATGCCCCAGTCCGGTGATAGCGAGTCGGGGGGAGATGTCACCATGACCACGCAGGCCGAAGATCTCCTGGGCGCACGCGTAACGGGCGCCGACGGCAAAGTCGTAGGTACCGTCGAGCAGGTGTTCAGGGACGACGTGGACGGGACGCCCGCCTGGGCTCGCGTCCGCGCTGGCAAGTCGGGCCGGTTCGTGCCGCTGGGCAGCAGCAAGGTCACCGCCGACGGCCTGAGCGTTCCGTTCGACAGCAAGAAGATCATGAGCGGACCGGAGATCGAAGCCGGTCAGCACATGTCGGCTGCGCAGGCCGAGCAGCTCAGCCAGTACTACGGCCTGACGGTCCCCGCGCAGCAGCGCATGCCGGCCCAGGAAGGTATGCAGCGAGGCCAGGCCATGCCGACTGACGAGACCGCGTCGGCGGGCGGGCCCAGGCAGCCGTCCGGGCAGGGGACGCTGACCGAGGAAACGACATCGGCGCAAGAGAGCACGCTCGCTGGTCCGGACTGGCTAGTGCGCCAAGAGGAGCAGCTGCAGATCGGCACGCAGCTCGTCGAGACGGGCCGAGTCAGGCTGCACAAGTACGTGGACATCCAGCCGATCGAGCAGTCTGTGCACGTGTTCCACGAGGAGTACGACATCGAGCGCGTGCCTATCGCCGCGGGCGAGCAGATCAGCAGTGACATAGGGGAAAGCGTGCAGGAGCTGATCCTGCACGAGGAGCGTGCCGTCTACCAGAAGGAGGCGGTACCCGTCGAGCGGGTCAGGCTTGTGACGAAGCGGGTGGGCGAGGACAAGACAGTCCGCGGCGAAATCCGCAGGGAGCGGATCGAGGTCGAGCCGGATCAGGCGACCGGCCCCGCTGGCAAGAAGTCCTGAGTTTCCGGCAGTCGGTGCCGCCCGGCGCGACACCCCTTGTGCGGGTGCCCTGCCGGTTACGGCTTCTTCCTGGCCAGCGTCAGGCCGTCGCCGATCGGCAGCAGCACGAGTTCCACGCGGTCGTCGGCGACCGCGCGGTCATTGAACTCCCTGACGCCCCGCACGTCGCTGTCCTGGCTGTCTGTGTCGACCACCCGGCCATGGGACAGCGTGTTGTCGATCAGGATCAGTCCGCCCGGCGTGATGCGCGGCACGACTTCCTCCCAGTAGCCCGGGTAACCGGCCTTGTCGGCGTCGATGAAAGCCAGGTCGAATGCCTGCCCGGTCGGGAGCGCGCGCAGCGTCTCTGCCGCCGGGCGAAGCTGCAGGTCGATGCGATCGGCAACGCCCGCGAGCTGCCAGTACTTGCGGGCCAGCGCGGTCCACTGGGCGCTGATGTCACAGCAGGTAAGCCTGCCGCCGTCAGCCAGGCCGCGGGCGATGCAGATCGACGAATAGCCGGTGAAGGTGCCGATCTCCAGCGCGCTGCGGGCTGCCGCCAACTGGGTCAGCAACGTCATGAACGTGCCCTGCTCGGGGCCGATCTGCATGTGGGCATGGTCGGGGAAGCTGCGTTCGGTCTCGTCGGCCAGCTGCCGGAGCACGAGGTCCGGCGTCGAGCTGTGCGCCACCAGGTAGTCGTGCAGTTCCTTGCTGAGCGGCTCACTGCGCAATGTCATAGTCGGCAGGCTAGTGCAGCCCGCCGAGGCGCCTGGATGCCGAGGCTGACGAGACCGACTCGCGTTGCAGCCACAGCACTGCCGTTATCGGCATAATCTCTGACCATGGCACCGACAGCCCATAGCCTGCCGCTGAGCTTCATCCCGAGCCCATCGATCAGCGGATTCCACCTCGGCCCGCTGTTCATCCACTTCTACGGCCTCATGTACGTGGTGGGCATCGCGCTGGCGATCATCATCACCCGGCGCAGATGGCGGGCGGCAGGCGGCAATCCCGATCTGGTCTACGAGGTGGCGCTGTGGGCCGTGCCAGCGGGCATCGTCGGTGCCAGGATCTACTTCGACATCACCACTCCGGCCGACATCCCGCACCACTGGTGGGGCGTCTTTGCCGTCTGGTCGGGCGGCCTCGGGGTGTGGGGCGGCATTGCGGCGGGCGCGGCGGTCGGCATCTGGCGGGTCAAGAGAGCCGGCGCCAACGCCGGGGTCTTCGCCGACGCTGTCGCGCCTGCCCTGCTGGTAGCCCAGGCCGTTGGGCGTATCGGTAACTACTTCAACCAGGAGCTGTTCGGGAAGCCGACCACCTTGCCGTGGGCGCTGGAGATCTCGCCGGCTTATCGCCCGGCCGGCTACGTCGGCTACCGCACGTTCCAGCCCACGTTCCTGTACGAGCTGGTCTTTGACCTGGCCCTCGCCGCAGCTCTGGTCTGGCTCGGCCATCATCGCCGGATCCGCCCCTGGGGCCTGTTCGCGCTGTACGTGGCCGGCTATTCGGCCTTCCGCATCTACGAGGAGCTGCTGCGGATCGACTCGTCGGAGCACTTCCTCGGGCTGCGGCTGAACTTCTATGTCGCGACCGCGATGACCATTGCGGGCCTTGTGTGGTTCACGTTTACGCAGCGAGCGCGAGTGCCGGTGGCTGCGGCGGCGGACGCGGGCGCGGCCGACCAGGATCCGGTTCCTGGCGATGCGGAGGCAGGGGCTGCGGTCGCCCCGGACTGACCGGACTGAAACGAGGCGGCTGCCGCAATCGCGGTGCGGAATCCGCAGCCAACCGCATTACTGACAAGTAAATCCTCAGATGACGGGGATTTCGTGTCCTGAATTTGTTGCGCTGGCCCGGACCGAGGGACACAATCGCCATGCCGGCATGACCCTGCCTTTCCTCTGGAGCGCCCATGAGCACTAGCACCGAGCCGACCGCGGTCGGCGCGTCGGCCTCGCCCGGCCTGCGGGCTAACGTCCTGGGTCTGTTCGATTCCATCGTCATGGCCGTGGCCGGCAGTGCCCCCGCCTACACGATCGCCGGCAGCACCGCTGCGCTGGTGGCGGCTGTGGCTTTCGCCGGGCCGGCCGCGCTGCTGTATTGCGGCATTCCGATGCTGGGCATCGCCTGGGCGTTCTCCTACTTGAACCGGCTGGAGACCAACGCGGGTGCGAGCTATGCCTGGGTGGGCAGGATCCTGCACCCGGGCCTTGGGTTCATGGCTGGCTGGTCGCTGGTCATCTCCGCGACGATCTTCATGGTGGCCGGATCGCTTCCGGCAGGCTCGGTCACGATCGACCTGTTCAGCAGCAAGGAGGCGAACAACACGGGGCTCGTCACGCTGGTGGGCGCCGTGTGGTTCCTGGTCATGGTCGTACTGGTCATCGCGGGCGTCCGGGTGACGGCGCGAGCGCAGTGGGTCATGTCCGGCATCGAGGTGGCCATCCTAGTGGTGTTCGCGATCCTCGCCATCGTGCACTCGGCATCGCACAGCGTCGCGACGTTCTCCTGGTCCTGGCTCGGCTTCAGCCACTTCAACGGGGAGGCGGGATTCGCGGCGGGTGGCCTGGTCGCGGCGTTCTACTACTGGGGCTGGGACGTCGCATCGAACCTGAACGAGGAAATGAAGGACAGCAGGCGCAGTGCCGGCCTGGGCGGGATCATCGGCGTGGTGATCGTGTTCGCGCTCTACGAGATCTTCACTATCGCCACCAACATGGCGATGCCCGCCAAGACGATCCAGAACAACGCCGGGGACGTGCTGGCCGTGCTGGGTCAAGAGGTGTGGCACGGCACGGGCGGCAAGCTGCTGGTGATCGCTGTGATGCTGTCCACGATCGCGACGCTGGAGACCACGCTGATCCAGGTCACCAGGTCCTTGTTCGCGATGTCGCGGGAGCGCACCCTGCCCGCCTTCTTCGGCAAGATCCTGCCCGGCCGCCAGACGCCGTGGATCGCGACCATCGCCGTGGCGGTCGTTTCGCTGGGCCTGTTCATCGGCTCCAACTACGTCGGCTCGGTCGGCACAATCCTGACCGATGCGATCGACGCCATCGGCATCCAGATCTGCGTGTACTACGGCCTGGCGGGTCTGACGGTCGTCGTCGCCTTCCGCAAGGTGCTGTTCGCATCGGTCAAGAACTTCCTGCTGATCGGCGTGTGGCCGTTCGTGGGCGCGGTTTTCATGTTCTGGATTCTCGGCTGGTCCATCGACACCAACACCAGCGACGCCGTCGTGATCTGGGTTGGCGTCGGCGGCCTGGCGATCGGGTTCATCCCGATGGTGGCGTACTGGCTGCTCGGTAGCGCCTACTTCAAACAGCGCCCCACCCTCGGCTCGGTCGACCCGCAAGTGCTCACGGCGCAGGCGGCCGGAGACTGAGCGCCGCCCGCGACTAGTTGCTTGTGATCTTGCCTCTTCACCAGGACCGAAACTTTGCGGTCTTCAGGTCGGCGCGGAGAGCTCGGGCAGGGAAAATGCGCCGCAGGGCCGACCGCACGCGGCCGAGCTATGGCCCTAGCACTCCTCGGGCACGGGCTGAAGGCCTTCGGGCGGCATGGTCCGCGCATGGGTCCTGGCCAACTGGAGTTCGCTGGCGTCCGAGTGCGTCCGCTGCGGCTGCTCGTGCGTGAGCCCGTGCACGTACCGCTTGCCGCGCAGCAGCGAGGCGAGCCCGGCTATCAGGCACGCGGCGATCGCGAAGGTGAAGGCGACCGTCAGGCCGTGCTCGAATGGGCCGGAGATCAGGCTCGGGAAGAAGCTGTGCCCTGTCAGGTACGCTGCGTGGCCGGCCGGAAGCTTGCGCAGGGCTGGCCCGAGCAGGGTCTGCACTGGGTTGTAGCCGAGCAGCGCCGCGAACATGATCGACACTGGCGGGAGAGCCGCGATCCGGTCGGCCGCCGCAGCCGGGACGCCCTGCGCGGTCAGGCCGTGCCCCAGAGCGGCCGGCAGGGTCGCAGCCAAGCCCAGGATGATCAGCGAGAAGAAGATGCCGATCGACAGCACCATCGCCGAGTTCTGGAACGTGGCGCTCATGCCCGCGCCGACACCGCGCCGGTCCAGCGGCAGGCTGTTCATGATCCCGGCTCGGTTCGGCGAGGCGAACAGGCCCATGCCGATGCCGTTCAGCAGCAGGATCGCCGCGAACTGCCAGTAGGCGAAGTCCACCGGCAGGCGCTGCAGCAGGACGAAGGAGATCGCGGCTACTATCATGCCGCCGGTCGCGAAGGGCCTGGCTCCGAACCTGTCGGACAGCCAGCCGGACACGGGGCCCGCGACCAGGAATCCGACGGTCAGCGGCAGCATGGCGACTCCCGCCCACAGCGGCGTGGCCTCGAAGCTGTACCCGTGCATCGGCAGGTAGATGCCCTGCAGCCAGATGATCAGGATGAACATGAGCCCGCCGCGGCCCAGGCCGGCCAGCAGGCTGGCGAGGTTTCCCGCAGCGAACGGGCGAATCCGGAACAGGTCCAGCCGGAACATCGGGTCTGCGACCTTGCTCTCGATGGCGGAAAACACCACCAGCAGCGCCACGCCGCCGCCGACCAAGCCAACCACCAGAGGGTTGGTCCAGCCCATGGTGTGCCCGCCGTAGGGCTGAATGCCGTAGGTGATACCCACCAGCACGGCGACCAGACCGGCCGCGAACGTCACGTTCCCCCACCAGTCCAGCCTGGCCGGCTTGCGCACACCCAGCTCGCGCAGCTTGAGATAGGACCAGACAGTCCCGAGTATCCCGAACGGCACCGAAACCAGGAACACGTAGCGCCAGTTGAGCGGGCCAAGCACGCCGCCAAGTACGAGGCCGATGAACGAGCCTGCTATGGCAGCGACCTGGTTCAGTCCCAGGGCCAGGCCACGCTGGTCGTGCGGGAAGGCATCGGTAAGGATCGCGCTCGAATTGGCCATCAGCATCGCGCCGCCCACGCCTTGTAGCACGCGCATCCCGATCAGCCACCAGCCACCGGCCGTTCCGTGCAGCCAGGTGAGAGACAGCAGGACAGAGAACGCCGCGAATACCGCGAACCCCAGGTTGTACATGCGCACGCGGCCGAACATGTCGCCGAGGCGGCCGAAGCTCACCACGAGCACTGCAGTCACCACCAGATAGCCCATGAGCAGCCAGAGCAGCAGCCCGGTGTTACCGGGCTGCAGCGGGTTGATGCCGATGCCGCGAAAGATGTCCGGCAGTGCGATCAGCATGATCGAGGAATTGACTGTCGCCATGAGCATGCCCAGCGTGGTGTTCGACAGTGCTATCCACTTGTAGCTGGGCCCCGGACCGCGCACAGTGGGCAGGTCCGCCCCGGCGTCCGGCCTCCCGCTCAGCGTCCCGGCGGATCTCGGTGTCCCGGCGGATCTCGGTGTCCCGGCGGCCTGCACTTGGCTCCTCCCTCGCTTGCAAGGACGTTCTCGCCGCGTGTTACCGCAGCTCGGCTGCGTGGCAGCACAGCCTGAGAAGTATTAGTTGCTTAATACCAACTAACTGTATGAGCGAGGTATTCCCGAGCAGGCCGAGGCTCAGCCGGCCGCGGCCACCGGCTGCGCCGCCCGGCGCCAGTACTCCTGGCCGCCCTCGGGCAGCAGGTAAATCGGGTCGTAGTACTCGTACTCGCGCTGAAGTGCCAGGGCGTCACCAGACTCGACTCCGGTTCGGTAATTCTTGGTCCAGTACGAGATGCCGCGCTCGCGGTCGTAACGGGCCGCCTGGTGCACCCAGCGCTTCCCGACGTACGGCACGTCGCAGATGAACCGCGGCGTGGCGAAACCCGGTAGGTACCCCATGATGTCGTGCTGCAATTGCTGCGCCTCGGCGAGGGACAGCCGCCAGTGCTCGCTGTTCGGGATCATGTCGCACATGTAGAAGTAGTACGGCATGATCTTGGCGTCATCGAGCAGCGCAAAGCACAGGTCCAGCAGCTGTCCGCTGCTATCGTTCGTGCCCCGCAGCAGGACGCCCTGGTTGCGGACGTCGCGAATCCCGGTCGCGAGCATTGCCTTGGCGGCGTCGGCAACCAGCGGGGTCACCGACTGGGCGGAGTTGACGTGGGTGTGGATGGCGATGCTGACGTTGCGCTGGCGGGCCAGCGAGGCCAGCCGCTCCATGCCGGCTCGCACTTCGTCGGTCAGCCAGTACTGGGGCAGGCCCATCAGGGCCTTGGTCGCCAGCCGGATGTCGCGGATGTTCGGGATCTCGAGCAGCGCCGCGACGAAGGACTCGAGCCTGGGCCATGGCATATTGGCCACGTCGCCCCCGGAGACGACCACGTCGCGCACGCCGGCATCGGACCGCAGGTAGGCCAGCATGGCGCTCAGCCGGTCGTCGCGGCCGAGTTCGAACTTGTGCTTGTCGACCAGCGGCGTCGGGTTGCCAACCAGGTCCATCCGGGTGCAGTGGCCGCAGTACTGGGGACAGGTGGGCAGCAGCTCGGCGAGGACCTTGGTGGGGTAGCGGTGAGTCAGCCCCTCCACGGCCCACATCTCGGCCTCGTGCAGCGAGTCACGCGAGGCCTTCGGGTGCGACGGCCAGTCGGCCCGGCGGTCGCTGAATACCGGGATCATGTAGCGACGGACTGGGTCGGCATAGAAGGCCGCGGTGAAGCCGGGATGATCGGCCGGGACGGCCGGCGCCATGGTGTTGATCATCTGAGGTGGTACCAGCATGGACATGGTGGCTCGCTGTGCCTGGTCGCGCTGCAGGTCGGCGTAGAAGGACTCGGCTAGGCCATCGCCCACCACCTGATGCAACTGGCGGACGTTCTTGATGCAGTGGGCACGCTGCCACTGCGCCGACGCCCACTCCTGCGGCGTGACGTCCGCCCACCCCGGCAGCCGTCGCCAGTCGGGCTCGGCCAGCTCGCGGTGCCGGTAGACATACGGCTGGTCGATCAACGTCAGATCCGTCCCTTCATGGCAACGCGACTCAGGACGATAGCCCGTGAACGACGCAGGCTACGCAAGAACATCTTGTCTGTATAGTGTCAGACAGCAAATTTTATCGCTAGGGTCCGGCTGCGGTGTGATGCCGTGGCCGCCGGGCAGGCGCAGGCCACGGGTTCGAGGAGGTTGCACCGTGACTCGATCGCGGGCGCACGCGAACCTGCCGGAGCCAGACGGCGTGCGCGGACACGCCCTCGGGTTGCACCGGGTGCTCGAGCCCGCCGGTGTCCTGCCGCAGGCTGCCTGGCGGCTCGATCCGAGGCCGCAGATCTGGTCCGACGAGGTGCGGGTGGGGGTGCGGCGGCTGAACCTGGACGCCGCGTCATTTCGCCAGCTAGCAGAGGCGGCCAACCACGACCCCGCAGCGATGAGGGCCACGGTCCTGGACATCGTCGCCAGCCGGGGCAAGATGCAGAACCCGGTAACCGGATCCGGTGGCATGCTGGCCGGGGTAGTGGAGGAGGCGGGGCGCCGCTCGCCGCTCGGCCTCAAGGCCGGCGACGAGGTCGTCACCCTGGTCTCGCTCAGCCTCACCCCGCTAGCCATTAGCGACGGGCTGGCCGACTGGGATGGCCGGACCGAGCAGGTGCCGTGCCGGGGGCACGCGATCCTGTTCGGAAGGTCGATCGCGGCCAGACTGCCCGGCGACTTGCCTGCCGAGCTCGCGCTCGCGGTGCTGGACGTCTGCGGCGCCCCGGCCCTCACGCACCGGGTTGTCGCGAACATGGCGGCGGGCAGGCCGGTCGTAGCCGTCATCGGGGCAGCAGGCAAGAGCGGATCCCTGTCGGCGGCAGCGGCACGCCGGGCAGGCGCTGGCACCGTCATCGGGGTGGTGCCGCACGAGACCGAGGCGCGCCTGCTGCGCGAGGCCGCGACTCTCGCCCCCGCATCCGCCCCCAGCCCAGGCGGACTGGTCGACGAGGTCGTCATCGCCGACGCCCGCGACCCGGTCGGGCTCGCTGCGGCCGTCGAGCGGGCGGGCGGCCCGGCTGACCTCACCGTCGTCTGCGTCGACGTAGGCGGCTGCGAGGGCGGCGCGATCCTGGCCACGAAGCAGGGCGGCACGGTCGTCTTCTTCGCCATGGCCACCTCGTTTACCGCCGCGGCACTGGGCGCGGAAGGCCTGGCCGCCGATGTGACGATGCTGGTCGGCAACGGGTACGTTCCCGGGCACGCCCAGCTCGCACTGGAGCTGATCCGCACCGAGCCGGGGGTAAGGGCCCTGTTCGAGCGCCGGATCGGCGAACATGGCAGCGTCTAAGACCGGGAGCACTGATGCGAGCGCGACTCAACCTCGATCCGAGCCAGGTGCGCCGGGCCCGGGACCTCGCGGCGCGAGCCGGGCAGCCGATCGTGGAAATAGCCAGGACCCACACCACGGTCTCGGTGGAGCGGGCGGTGTTGCGCCTGGCCGGACTGCGGGGCGCGGACGCCAACGGCATGCCCTGGGTCAATCACGTCGTCGATGCCGTCCGGGCAGCCGTCGGCCTCGAACATGGCGTCGCGCTGCCCGCGTGGCACGCCCTGGTGACCCAGGGCCATGAGAGCCTAGCGGCTCTCGCCGCGGCCGCAGCACACGGCACGGTGGCCTTCCGGTTGCCGGTGGGGGAGGACGCGGCTGCCGCGCGGTCGGCCGCCTCGGCAGCGCTGGTCGGCGGAATCGCGCGGATCGACGCCAACCGGGTCCGGCGCGACAGGCTGATTGCGGAAACGGCAGATCCGCCCACGCCCTGGATCTACCTGATCGTCGCCACCGGCGACATCTACGAGGACATTCCGCAGGCACAGGCGGCCGCCCGCGAGGGTGCCGACGTCATCGCCGTGATCCGCTCTACCGGCCAGTCGCTGCTCGACTACGTTCCCGAGGGCGCCACCCGGGAAGGCTTCGCCGGCACCTACGCAACGCAGGAGAACTTCGCTCTGATGCGCGCTGCGCTGGACAAGACCTCCAGGGAGCTCGGAAGGTACGTCAGGCTGACGAACTACGCATCGGGCCTGTGCATGCCGGAGATTGCCGCGCTGGCCGGACTGGAGCGGCTGGACATGATGCTCAACGACTGCATGTACGGCATCATCTTCCGGGACATCAACCCGCGCCGCACCTTCATCGACCAGCGGTTCTCCCGGCAAGTGCACGCCCGCGCTGGCATCATCATCAACACCGGCGAAGACAACTACCTGACGACGGCCGACGCCATCGACGCTGCGCACACGGTAGTGGTCAGCCAGCTGCTGAACGAGTATTTCGGCAAGGAGGCCGGCCTGACCGACGGCCAGCTCGGCCTCGGTCACGCGTTCGAGATCAACCCGGCAGTGCCCGACTCGTTCCTGTACGAGCTTGCACACGCGCAGCTCGTGCGCGAGTTGTTTCCCGACGCTCCGCTGAAGTACATGCCGCCGACCAAGCACATGACGGGCAACGTGTTCGCCGGGTACCTGCTCGATGCGTTCTTCAACCTGTGCGGTGTCATGACTGACCAGTCGATCCTGCTCATCGGGATGATGACCGAGGGGATACACACGCCGTTCCTGTCCGATCGCGACCTGGCGCTCGAGAACGTGCGGTATGTGCGGGACGCCGCCGGCCGGCTCGGCGAAAGCTTCGTGCCCGCGCCCGGCGGGTTCATCGAGCGCCGGGCCGGCCAGGTGCTGGAGGAGTCGCTGGCATTGTTGCGGCGGATCTGCGACGACGGGCTGCTGAACGCAATCGCCGACGGCACGTTCGGTATCACCAGGCGACCGGCCGATGGCGGCCGGGGCCTGGACGGGGTGATCATGCGAGCCGATGACTACTTCAATCCCGCCTCAGACATTCTGGAAAGACGGGAACGAGCTGGGTCCGCCGACCCGGCCAGCCGCCCGGCGAGTCCGGTCGGAGCTGATCGGTGACCGGCGCCTTCGTCAGGCCGTACGGGGACACCACCGGCGACGGCCGCGTCCAGGTGTCGTTCACCCTGCCGCTGCCGTTCGGCACGCAGAGCGAGAAGGCGCTGGCCGAGGGTGCGGCCATGCAGCTCGCGGCCAAGATGGGGCTGGATCCGGCGATGGTCGTGCACGCCAAGGGCATGGGCCCGGACTTCACCTTCTTCGTGGTGTACGGCAGGGTCTCGCACCTGGTCGACCTGTCGCAGGTCATCGTCGCCGAGCGGGAGTTCCCGCTGCTGTCCCCGGCGGAGGTTAACCTGCGCATCCGCACCGGACTCGGCCGCAAGCTCGTGGTGGTCGGCGCTTGCATCGGCACCGACGCGCACACGGTGGGCATCGACGCCATACTCAACGTGAAAGGGCACGCGGGGGAGAAGGGCCTGGAGTACTACCGGGAGGTCCGCGTGGTCAATCTCGGTTCGCAGGTCGCCGTGCCGGACCTAGTCGCCAGGGCCAGGGCCGAGAGCGCCGACGCGGTGCTGGTCAGCCAGGTCGTGACGCAGCGAGACGCGCACA
Organism: Streptosporangiaceae bacterium; assembly: GCA_030038715.1. Taxonomy (GTDB): domain Bacteria; phylum Actinomycetota; class Actinomycetes; order Streptosporangiales; family Streptosporangiaceae; genus JAJYUU01. The sequence goes on along the minus strand of JASHSO010000230.1, from coordinate 811 downwards.
TCGATGGCGCCAGGAAGGTGGCGGCAGCGTTCGATGCGGCGGGCCCGCCCCGGCCGGTGCTCGTGGTGGGCGGGCCGCGGTTCGACCCGTCGATGGCGGCCAGCCTCGGGGTCGACAAGGTGTTCGGCCGGGGCACCACGCCCGGCGAGGTGGCCAGTTACCTGGCCCACGTGCTTGCGAGCGACGCCTCCGGCTCCAGCCGCGTTCCCGCGGGAACGCGCGAGACGACCGGTGAGCCGTGAGATGGCCGACGATCCCCGTCTCGGCCTGACCGTCACGCACCGCCGGTACGTGCCCCACAGCCATGCTCACTACGGCGGTGACCTGGTGGACGGCGCGTACGTGCTGGGCCTGTTTGGCGACGTGGCGACCGAGGCGTGCATCCGCGCCGACGGTGACGAAGGGCTGTTCGCCAGCTACTCCGACGTGCAGTTCCGGGCAGCCGTGCGGGCTGGGGACGTCATCGAGGCGACGGGCACGATCACGCGGGTCGGCACTCGCAGCCGCGAGATCGCGTTCGAGGCCAGAGTGGTGTGCCGGGCCCAGCCTGAGCGTGGCCCGTCAGCCGCGGCAGTCCTGGGCGAGCCGCTGGTGGCCGTCACGGCCACTGGCACTGTCGTAGTGCCGTAGTCAGCGATCTACGGGCATGCAAAGCTTGCCGCATGCTGAGGCGACTTGAGGCAGCGGCCGCGAAACGCCGGATCGCCGCAGCCGGATCGCGACAGGCTGCTCGCCCTGCCGGTCAACCGCCGCCGGGTACCGATACGCTGCCGCAGATTGCGCACATCGTGATCTTGATGATGGAGAACCA
>JASHSO010000229.1 GCA_030038715.1 Streptosporangiaceae bacterium | reverse complement strand
GGCGCGATCAATCACAAGCCCGCGCAAGAACTGATCGTGCTCCCGTCGCCGGGTTCGGTGCTCCTCTTCGCAGGCGCCCAACTGCACACCTCCATCCCGAACACCTCAGGGCTCGCCCGCTACAGCGTCGACTTCCGCACCGTCGATGCCAGAGACCTGCTGGCGGGCCGCTGCGCTCCGGTGGTGGACGCGCACTGTACCGGGACGGCGATCCGCGACTTCGTCAATGTCAAGGACGGCAGCAAGTTTGATGAGGAAACGGTCGTACGGCTGTTCGGCGTTCCACCGTCCGACGCGATGCTAGTCTTCAGCGCGTCCGACGACTGACGCTGCCGGATCTGCCACTCTTGAGAAGCCCGAAGGCAGTTCCGAGAGCACGGCGAACTGATCGGCGAAGAGCCGTAGGCCATAATCCATGCCGACTGGACCCGGACGCTCATGGCGCTCCGCGCTGCCGACCAGTGACGATCGCATTGAAAGACGTGACCGGCTGGGGCCCGGACACCGCCGGTTCCGGTTCTCCCAGCGACAAGCCGCTTCGCGAGAGGGACCTCGCCACCACCGGACCGGCCCGCCCAGCCATCCATCTTGCGAGATGGCGGTAGCACTCGCGGCGCTCACCAGGTGACAGCGGCGCACGGTGGACCGCCGACACGTACGCCCAAAGGTACTCCGCGTACAATCGCGCTACCGGATGGCGGACTCGGTTGGCTCGGCGTGGGTCGAGCACGGCGCACCGCGACCTCACGGTACGGTGCTTACCCGACTGCCCAGGATGCTCGCGGCGGAAGTACAGCCAGTCCGGCACCATGTGGAAGGGGCCGTGCAAGGCGAGTTCGGCGGTAAACGTCCGGTCAGCGAAGTGATAGCTGCGGTGGAGCGGCGTCCGACGCAGCACATCCGCGCGAACGATGCCGCCCTCGTCGTCACCCCACCCGTCTAGCAGCATGCTCCGAAATCGATCAGGTGCTCGGGGCGCGTCTGTCGTGACCGGGTAATCCACGACTCTTGTCACCACTCCGAAGCTGTCGATCACCGCTGACCACGAGTGGGCAAGGACGACCTGTGGGTGTTCGTCAAGTGCATTGACACAGCGCCTCAGCAGGTCTGGGGCGTACAGGTCGTCATGCGAGGCCGTCTTGATCAGCGCTCCCCTGGCCTGCTCGATCACGAAGTTGTGGTTGGCAGCAGACCCGATGTTGTATGGCTGGCGGACGTAGCGAACCCTCGAGTCCTGCTGGGCGTAATGGCGGCAGATGTCAGGAGTACTGTCCATCGAGGCGTTGTCCGAAATGATCAACTCAAAGTTCTCATAAGTTTGGCAGAGGATGGACTCGATCGACTCAGCTAGATAGGTGTCGCCGTTGTACACCGGAAGCCCGATCGTCAGCCGTGGTACCGCGGTCATGCTGCTCATCTCCTCTCCGAACGCGTTCGGGCCGGGGTCGCCGAGATAGGTCCGGCCTGCGATGGCGGCCGGTCCAGCGCCGACGGTTATCCGGAATGGCAGGCGACTCGCGCACCGCTGTGTTCAGTTGCCACCACCAGACCCCGGCAGCGACCCAGACGGCCGCCGCCGTGCCGATCACCGCCCCGACGGCCCCGTCGTAAACGGCGCCTAGCATGCTGGCGATGACGTACGTGACCGACATGAAAATCTGCGCCGGCAGACTGCGTCGCGAGGCCCCGAGCGCCCGCAGTCCGGCGCTTGCCCCGGTGATGAGGCAAGCACCCGCGACACCGATCGTGACCGGTAGCACGAGTGGGTAAGTCGGGCGCCAGATGGCTCCGGCCAGGTTCCCGAGCCCGCGCGGCAGAGCTACCAGCAGTGCTGCACCCCATCCCATCGCTGCGATCGCTAGGCTGAAGCCCAGCACCAGGCAGTACAGCCGCAAGTGCTGCGGCGACCGGCGCAGCACGCGCGCGGCCTCCGGTACGGTGACTAGAGATATCCCTGTCAAGACGACCAAGAACGGACCCATCAGAGTTGAGGAGAACTGCACATAGCCGACGGCGGCCAGTCCCAAGATTATGCCGACACCGTAGGCCCGAAGCTGACTAGAGGCGCTGTTAGCCGTGTTCTCCGCGAGGTAACGGGGGCCTAGGTCGCGGTTGCGCGACACCCAAGAAGCTGCCATCGACATGCTGGGTATGACGCGGGTTTGCAGGGGCCCGATTGCAGCCGCGACGCATGCGGCAGCGCCCCAAGTGAGAACGAAGGTGAACACGTTAGCGTGGCCGGTCTTGTGCAGCGCAACAAGGCCAGGGATCAGCAAGGCCGTCCAGATGGTGTCGTTGAGGAAAGCATGGCCGCCCCGTCCTAGGGCGAAGAAGGCGTACCTCCAGCTGTCCTGCAGCATAAGGCCCGGAAGCGTCAGGCCGAGCGCGATGAACGCGAGCCTTGTCGTACCGGTCAGGAACATGGCAGCAACGAGCACGCAGCTCCCAGCGATGATCCCCATGACGGCGGCAGTGCCGCTAGAACTGGCCACGGCGCGCCGCCAGGTCGGCAGGTCTGTGGCACTGTACCTGACCACCAGCGGATCTGTGCTAATACCACGCGAGGCA
>JASHSO010000020.1 GCA_030038715.1 Streptosporangiaceae bacterium | reverse complement strand
GTGGGCTGCCCCCTACCAGTCAGAGGCGCAGATCGGCGGGTCCGCAAACCCGGCGGCACAAGCGGCGGCGGCTGGCAGGGCCGCGGCGGCCAGCCTGCGCAGTGTCGGCATGAACGTGAACCTGGCTCCTGTGCTGGATGTCTACCGTCAGGCCGGCGACTTCGACGACAAGTTCCAGCGCTCTTACAGCATGAGCCCTACCGTGGTGTCGCAGGCGGGTGCCGCGTTCGTCCGCGCTCAGCAGGCCGGCGGCGTGGCGGCGACGGTCAAGCACTTTCCCGGCCTCGGCGCAGCCGGTCCGACGCAGGACACCGACAACCAGCCGGTAACGATATCGCTATCGGCCGAGAGCCTGCGGACCGTTGACGAGATGCCCTACCAGGCCGCGATCAAGGCAGGGGTGAAGCTCGTCATGGTGTCGTGGGCGGACTATCCGGCACTTGGTCGCAGGCTCCCGGCCGGCCTGTCACCCGTGATCGTGCAGGGTGAGCTGGAACATCGGCTCGGCTTCGCAGGCGTGACCATCACGGATGCGCTCGGGGCCGGTGCGCTCCGGGCGTACGGCTCGCTGCAGACCAAGGCGATGCTCGCGGCGAGGGCGGGCATGGACGCGCTCCTCTGCACGGCCACCCGGCCGCTGCCGGGCCAGCAGTGCCTGACCGGCCTGGAGGACGGCTATCGTGACGGCGCGCTGCCGAAGACAGCATTCGACGCCCAGCTTGCCCAACTGCTTGAGCTGCGGGCTGGCCTGCTGGTGCGCTAGCTGGCCGGCGGGATGGCTGGGGAGTAAGCGGTCAGGAAGAACCCGCGAACCGGCCATCGGATCTTGACGTTGTGCGCGAACGTGGCCGGCCCTGCCGCCTCGTCGAACGCGATGGATACGCGGTCGTCCCGGCCCGAGTTCGGGTCGTAGACGTTCACAGTCACCTCAGTGCCGGCCAGTTGGTAGCGGTAGGCGAGCACCTGGTGGTTGCGGCCAATCACGCCGGGGTTAGCCGAAGCCATGGTGACCAGCCCGAGCGGAGCGGGCTCGCCGCGGTCGATGCTTGCCCTGACCAGCGGCCACTGCCGGTCGACTGTGCGCATCCAAACGCCGTGCCAGCTCGCGATCGTGCGCCCCCGCGAGCTCAGCCTTCCGTCATGGTCCGGCAGGGCCATCCAGGCGTAGTAGGTGGCTGCGCCGGACGGCATGTTCCAGGATTCGAGGAGGCGGCGAACGATGAACCGGTAGAGCGGAGTTTCCGGGGTTGGTCGGTCTGGCGGAGGCGCCAGGCCGGCATACCAGTAGTCAAGAGCCGCAAAAATCATGCCGCCGCAGAGCCCTCTGGCCGCGTTGCCCATCCCGATGCGGCCCAGCGGCGTCGGGACGGTGACGGCCGGCGCCGGCGGCCAGGTGTTCGGGAATGCGAAGCCGTCACGGGACGGCAAGAACTCGTCCTTCTGCGGTAGTCGCACGACACCAGTATGGGTGTCGGCTCACCGTGCAGCGAGCGCGTCGATGCTGGCCACTTCCTCTTCCGTCAGCGCGAACCCGACTACGTCGATGTTTGCCTTGATCCGGTCTGGATGCGAGGACTTCGGGATCACGGCGATGCCGTGCTCCAGGTGCCAGCGCAGCACAACCTGGGCCGCGCTCACGCCGTGCGCGTCAGCGACGCCGGTCAGTACCGGGTTGCCGAGGTTGGTGTCCTTCAGCGGACTGTAGCCCTGGAGCCTGACGCCGCGCTCGGCGTGCCCGGCAAGCACGGCCGCGCTGAACCGGGCCGGGTTCCAGTGAATCTGGTTCACGGCCGGCGCCTGCCCGGACGACTTGATGAGATCGTCGAGCTGCGCTAGGTGGTAGTTGCTCACTCCAACGTCCCTCACCTGGCCGTCGGCCTGCATGGCGATCAGTTCGTTCCACAGTTGGCGACTCTGGCCAGATTGCGACGACGGCCAGTGCACCAGCCACAGGTCGAGGTAGTCGGTACCGAGCGCGCGCAGCGAGCTCTTGAGTATCGCGCGGGCCCGGATGGCGTCGGATGGGCGGATCTTCGTCGTGAGGAATACCTCGTCGCGAGGTAGGCCGCTGTCTCGCAGCGCCTTTCCGACTTCGTCCTCGTTCCCGTACATGGTCGCTGTGTCGATGTGCCGGTAACCCGCCGCCAGGGCGGCGAGGACGGCCTGGTGAGCCTGATGGCCGCGCAGCTTCCAGGTCCCGAATCCCACCAGCGGCATGCGACTGCCGCTCATCAGCGTCACGGCTGGGACATCACCGGTCGTAGTCATGCGCCATTATCAGCACATCGGCCTTCCAGGTAGACCTCCCGAGTGGCCTCCGCCGTAGCTCAGGACCGAGTTTGTAACTGTTGGGCGACCACAAAGCAGGACATACTGGGCGCTAAAATCGCTGGAACCACTACAAAGTCAGGCGAGCGCCCGGCGGCGAAGCCGACGGTGCCGTGGCTATCGGCATATCTGGGTGCCTGTTGTCGCAACAAGCTGGGCAAACAGCTCGGTGAGCCGTGAGGTGACCGGCCCAGGCTTGCCGGTGCCAATGGTTCGGCCGTCGATGGCGAGCACCGGCGTCATGCCGCCCATCGTGCCGGTCACGAATACCTCGTGGGCGCAATAGAGCTGGGTCAGGCTGTAGTCGCCGACCACGCATTTGATGTCGGCCTCCGCGGCAAGGTCGATGACCGCCTGCCGGGTTATTCCTTCAGGGCAGGCGACCGGTGCCGGAGTGCCGAGCATGCCCGGGCCGGTGGCCAGGAAGATGTTCGTCGCGTTGGTCTCGGCCACGAACCCGCGCTGGTCGAGCATGACCGCGTCATCGGCGCCCGCGACGTTGGCCTCGATCTTGGCCAGGATCGAAGTCAGCAGATTGTTGTGGTGGATCTTCGGGTCCAGGCTGTCCGCTCCGGTGCGCCGGATGCTGGAGGTGATCAGGGTGATGCCGCCCGCGTCATAGACCGGCGGCTTGTGCTCGGGTAGCACGATCAGCGTCGGCCCGGACTGGTTCAGCCGCGGATCCATCCCGCTGGTGACCTTCACGCCGCGGGTCAGCGTGAGCCGGATGTGCACGTTGTCCGTCATCTGGTTGGCGGCCAGCGTGCGCCGTATCTCCGCGGTGACTTCCGCGTCGGAGGGGACCTGCTCGAACGCCAGCGCCTGCGCGGACCGGCGCAGCCTGGCCAGGTGCTCGTCGAGCCGGAAGATCCGCCCGTTGTACAGGCGCAGGCCTTCCCAGACCGCGCCGCCACCCTGCACGACCGAGTCGAACGGGCTAACTGCCGCCTCGTTCCGGTGGCTCAGCCGTCCGCCGACACTCACGATCAGGTCGCGGTTGCGCTCGTCGAAGGTCTGCAGCACGCTGTGCTCCTTGCTCGTTGGCCGTGACCGGCCGCTCGGCTCGTGGCGGATCAGGTCACGCCGGCGATCCGGGCCAGGCCGTCCACGAAGATATCGATGAGCAGTTCGAACCGTTCATCCTGGTCGGCGAACGAGTACTCGTCAGCCAGGCTGACCAGGTTGGGAAACCGGTCAGCGGGCAGCGCGGCCAGATAACGGCTGGCGACCTCGGCAGCCTCGGTCAGAGCCGCGGTCGTGACTTCATCCCGGCCGCGCGGGCTCTCAACGCCCGTCTCATCAAGGGTGAACCCGTTCACGGTTGAAATGAACAGCAGGCTGCCGTGAACGGCCAGCCGGGGTGGCAGGCCGCCAGCCCGCAGGATGGCCAGCGTCCGCTCGGAGTAACGCAGTGCGTTCGGCCCCATCGGGACCCGCCCGATCGAGATCGCGACGACGTAGGGATGGCGCAGGCACACTGCGCGCTGCGACCTGGCGACGTCCTTGACCTGTTCGCGCCACCTGGCCGGGTCCGGGTCGGGAATGTCCACCTCGCCGATGATCTTGTCAAAGACGAGGTCGAGCAGACCGTCCTTGCTGCCAACGTGCCAGTAGAGCGACGCGGCGCCGGTACGGAGTTCGTCGGCAATGCGGCGCATGGACAGCGCGGCCAGCCCTTCGGCATCCAGCAGCCGGACTGCCGCGGCAACGATCACGTCCTGGCTGATCGGGTCGCGCCGACGCCGGGCAGCGCGGGCAGGCGTCCGCTGCCACGGTGGCGGCGGCACCTCGAGGTGTGCGCTTGGCTCGGTCGTCATGTTCGGTCCTGGACTGGGTGCGGCCATGTAGACGAACAGTGTACCGCTCTAGAACGGCGGTTGATTAGAACGAGCAACTATGATAGAACATCGTTC
>JASHSO010000228.1 GCA_030038715.1 Streptosporangiaceae bacterium | reverse complement strand
TTGAGCAGGCTACCACCCTGATCAGGTGCTACGAGCTGCAGTTTGTCCCCGGGCTGTTCCAGACGGAGGCCTACGCTCGTGCGGTCACGTTACTGGGTCACCGCTCAGCGACTGCCGAGGAAGTCGAGAGGCGGGTGGGGTTCCGGCTCAGGCGGCAGCAGATACTCGCCAGCTCCGACGGAACACCGAGGGTGTGGGCTGTGATCGACGAGTCTGCGCTACGGAGGCCGCTCGGCGGCAGGGACGTCATGCGCGGTCAGCTTCGCCGGCTCGTCGAGGTTGCTGAAATGCCGCAGGTGACGCTCCAAGTCATGCCGTTCGACCGCGGCGGTCACTCGGCAGCGGGGGGTTCGTTCGCGCTACTGCGATTCGCTGACCAGGACCTGCCCGACATCGTCTACATCGAGCAACTGACCAGCGCGCTCTACCTGGACAAGCCCGAGGAAGTCGATTACTACCGCGAGGTCATGAACCGCCTGAGTGCCGAGGCCGAGACCCCCGCGGAGACCGAGCGGCAGCTCAAGAGACTCATTAGAACGATCTAGCCGGCCAGGCACTCAACTTCCCCGCGAAAGGCACCTCAGTTGGTTACCAACGGCACCCCGGAAGCTCCCACCTTCGATACGAGCGTTGCGCACGTTGCCCGGGTCTATAACTACTGGCTGGGCGGCAAGGACAACTTCGCGGCCGACCGCGCCGCCGCCGAGCAGGCGATCGCCGCGTTCCCTGACATCGTCCTGTCGGCACGGGCGAACCGGGCGTTCCTCCGCCGGGCGGTCACCTTCCTGGCGGGCGAGGCGGGCATCCGCCAGTTCCTCGACATCGGTACCGGTATTCCCAGCGCGAACAACACGCACGAGGTCGCTCAGGCCGTGGCTCCGGACTCCCGGATCGTGTACGTCGACAACGATCCGGTCGTGCTGGCGCACGCCAGGGCGCTGCTGACCAGTAGCGGGTCTGGCACGACTGACTACATCAACGCCGACCTGAGGCATGCCGACAAGATCCTGGCCGGCGCGGCGGAAACCATCGACTTTGCCAAGCCGGTGGCGATCATGCTGATGGCGATCCTGCAGCACCTCAGCGACGACGACGATCCGTATGCGGTCGTCGCGAGCCTGCTCGCTGCGGTCCCGTCGGGCAGTTACCTCGCGCTCTCACACCCGGCCAAGGACATCCACGCGGCGGAGATGGCCATGATGGCGGACCGGCTGAACCAGATGATGGCCGAGAAGGTCACCTTCCGCGGCCAGGCCGAAGTGGCTCCGTTCTTTTCCGGTCTCGAGCTCGTCGAGCCCGGAATGACCAACGTGCCGGACTGGCGGCCGGAGACCGAAGAGGAAGCTAAGAGCCCGGCCGCCCTCTGGGCCGGCGTGGCACGCAAGCCGTAGCACTGCCGCGCCGGCGCGGGACCGGCCCGGTTCCTGCGGTCGCTATGGCCCACCGACCGGCTCGGTGCAGGACTGGCACGGCTCGCCGACGGGCACCGTACCGGACTGGCATGGCGCACCGGCCGATCAGCGCGCCTCCGCCCGCTTCTTGATCGCCTCGTTCAGCCTTTCGAAGGCGACCTGCGACGCGCGGAGGACCTTGCCGGAGATCGGCACAAGTAGCCCGGTGAAGCTCTCGCTCTGCACCAGCTTGGTGCGGTGGCCTACCTGGCTGAGTGCAAAACCGTGCTCGCCGCTGACCAGCCCTGGGAGGCCCGCCGTCCATCGCAGTTCGGTACCCGGATCGGCGGCGACGATCTTGGCCTTGACCGTCATGATGCGGCCCGAGGCCGGGTGGACGCTCTTGAGCGCGATCGTCTTGCCGACCTCGATGCTTCCGGTTGCATCGCGGAACAGTGGGTTCCAGTCGCGGTAGCTGCTCAGGTCTGTGAGCACGGTCCAGACTGCCATCGGTTCGGCGTCGATCTCGATGGCCGCCGACATTGCCTTCATACTCGATCCCTTACCTCGACGACCGTCCTCGGCGCGATGCCACGGCGCTATCTCCGCAGCGTCAACTCATCTGGGTCCAAGTCGGGGCGTGGCCGGGGCGCTGCCGCCGGGTACCCGACGCCGATCGCGCCCATCGGCTCCCAGCCGGGCGGCAGGCCAAGCGAGGCAGCAGCGACGTCCTGGCAGAACAGCGTGCTGGATACCCAGCACGAGCCGAGGCCGTCGACGGCGAGCGAGACCAGCAGGTTCTGCACCGCCGCGCCTAGCGCGACGAGGAACATGGCCCGTTCGGCGGCGTTACGCCGCTGGTCGGGATAGGTGTGCGCGGCCTCGGCCACCAGGCAGGGCACGATGACCAGCGGTGCGTTGCGCAGCGGCTCCCCCCGCCGCACCCGCCTTGCTATCTGGTCCGCGGCGAAGCCGTCGGCGGCTAGGTCGGCCCGCCACGCCGCGAGCATGTCGTCGAGGAGCCTGGTCCTGGCCGTCAAGGACTCCAGCACGGCAAACCGCCACGGCTGGCTGTGATGCGGTGCCGGCGCGGTGATCGCCGCGGCGATAGCCCTTCGGATTGGTTCGGGCGAGACTGGCCGAGTCGCGAAGTCGCGGACCGTACGCCTGGCCATCAGCACGTCGGCCGCCCCGAGCCGGAACATGTCCTCCTCGGCTGGCCTGATCAGCGCGGCGGCCCCGGGCCCTGCCGGGTCCGTGACCAAGTGGGCCAGCCCGCGAACCACGGCGACGGGGATGCCAGCGGTCTTCTCCTTCACCAGGTCGGCGGCGGCAGCGAGCTCGTCGGCGACCGCCGCCAGCGTGACCTCGAGCACATTGCCGAAGGCGTCGGGCTCGCCGCGGTGATCGCGCAGCGGCAGCAGGCCGGCGGCGCCGATGGCGGCGTCGGTCTGCCCGGTGCGCCACGGCCGTCCCATGGTGTCGGTGATGACAACGCCGAGCCGGACGCCTGCGTGCGTGCCGATGGCCTTGCGCAGCCGCCGCGCTGAGCCGTCGGGATCGACTGGCAGCAGTACCACCGTTCCCGGCGCCGTGTTGGACGCGTCCACTCCTGCCGCCGCCATGACCAGGCCGTGCCTGGTCTGGCT
>JASHSO010000227.1 GCA_030038715.1 Streptosporangiaceae bacterium | reverse complement strand
GCAGCAATGCGGCTACCGGCAGCCCCCAGGCGATCAGTGCGGCATAACAGAACGTGACCGAGGCGTTCGGCGCCTCCAGCCTGGACCGGCTGGGAGACACGACCGGCCAGATGTCTGCGAGCACCACCATGGCGGCGAGCACCCAGAAGAGCGGCTTCACGGCGAGGACGCTGAGGTGCATGAGCTTGGACATCGCGAACGCGAAGACCGCGGCGCCCACCGCCGTGACCAGGGTCATGTGGATCCACAGCGGCGAGCCGACCTTCGGGCCTGCTTCCTTGGTGTCGCTGGGATCCCTCATGGCTCCTCGCCGGACAGTCGCCACTGACTGCATAAGTCGCGGTGCATTGCGTGAATCCTAGGGCAGAAACGTACTTGCCGAAGCCAATCGCATACTATCCGTTACAACTTGCGCGAGCATGGCCCACGGTGAGGCATCCGGCGTCCATTTCCGCCGCCCGTGCCGGGAGCCGCGGCGAGCTTGCGGACGCCCTCGCCGACGCGATCTCAGCCGGCCCCGGCGGCTGCCCGTGCCGCGTCTGGACCCTGCGACAGCAGCACGCGCAGGCCCGTTTCGTCCAGCACCAGCACGCCGAGTGACGCAGCCTTGTCCAACTTGGACCCCGCATTCTGCCCCGCGATGACAAAGCTCGTCTTCTTCGACACCGACCCGGCGACTTTGCCGCCCAGGACCTGGACGGCCTCGGCCGCCTCGTCCCTGGTGTAACCATCGAGCGTGCCGGTCAGCACCACGGTGACGCCGACAAGCGGTCCGCCGTCCCCCGCCGCGTCGCTCGCCTCGGCACGTGGCCGGGCCACGAAACCCTCAGTTGCGAGCTGGACGCCGGCAGCGCGCCACTTCGTCACGATCGCGGCGTGCCAGTCGACGTCGAACCACTCCCGGATCGACCTGGCGATGGTTGGGCCGACGTCCTCCACAGTTACCAGTTCGCCGGCCGAGGCCGCCGCGATTGCGTCAATTGACCCGAAGGCGGCAGCCAGCGCGCGAGCTGCGGTGGGCCCGACGTGCCGGATGGACAGCGCTACCAAGATCCGCCAGAGCGGTCGGTGCCTGGCCTCCTCCAGGTTGGCCAGTAGCCTGACCGCATTCATGGTCAGCGAGCCCTGCTTGCTGACGAAGAACTTGCAGGTGGCCAGCGACTGCGTGGTCAGCGCGAACAGGTCACCCTCGTCGGCCACCAGCCCGCAGTCCAGCAGCGCGGTCGCCGCCTCGTAGCCGAGCACCTCGATGTCCAGCGCGCCGCGGCCGGCCACATGGAACAGGCGCTCCCGAAGCTGAGCCGGGCAGGACCTGGCATTCGGGCAGCGCCAGTCAACCCCGCCGCTCTCGCGGACCAGCTCGGTCCCGCACTCCGGACAGGACGACGGAAACTCGAAGGCCACCTCGTTCCCACTTCGCAAGTCGGCCACGGGCCCGACAACCTCGGGGATCACGTCGCCCGCCTTGCGTAGCACCACGATGTCGCCGATCAGGACGCCCTTGCGCTTCACCTCGTCCGCGTTGTGCAGCGTCGCGTTCTCCACCGTCGACCCGCTGACCTTCACCGGCTCCATCACCGCGAATGGGGTAACCCGCCCGGTCCGCCCTACGTTCACCCGGATGTCGAGCAGCCTGGTCGTGACCTCCTCGGGCGGGTATTTGTAAGCGATCGCCCAGCGCGGAGCACGACTGGTGTTGCCCAGCTTCTGGTGCTGCGCGAGCTCGTCGACCTTGACTACGACACCGTCGATCTCGTAGGGCGGATCGTGCCGGTGCTCGCCGTAGTAGGCGATGTAGTCCCGCACACCGTCCAGGTCAGGCACAACCTTGTACAGGTCGCTGACCGGCAGGCCCCAGTACCTCAACCGCTGGTACCAGCCGGACTGAGTTTGCGGCGCGTCCTGAAGCCCTTCCACCAGGCCGACGCCGTGCAGGATCAAGTCGAGCGGCCGGGTCGCGGTCACCCGGGGATCCTTCTGCCGAAGCGACCCGGCAGCCGAGTTGCGGGGATTGGCAAACGGGGGCCTGCCGGCATCCTCGAGCCGCTCGTTCAGCGCGCGGAAGGCGGCCACCGGCAGGAAAACCTCGCCCCGCACCTCGATTGTCTCCGGCCACCCGCTGCCCGACAACCTGGCTGGAACTGCCTTGATGGTCTTGACGTTCGGCGTCACGTCCTCGCCCGTGACCCCGTCTCCCCTGGTAGCGGCCCGCTCTAGCCGCCCGCGCCGGTAAACGATCGCGATGGCCAGGCCGTCGATCTTGAGCTCGCACACGAACGGCCCGGACCCGCCCAGCCGCTGAGTTCTGGTCGCCCAGCCATCAAGTTCCGCGGCCGAGAACGCGTTGTCCAGGCTCAGTAGCTGTTCCAGATGCTGCACGGGCGTGAAATCGGTCGAGATCGCGGCGCCGACTCGCTGCGTCGGCGAGTCCGGCGTGCGCAGCTCCGGGTACTGCTCCTCTAGCTCCCTGAGCTCGCGCATCAAAGCGTCGTACTCCGCGTCGGATACCAGCGGGGAGTCGAGCACGTGGTACCGGTAGTTGTGCTCGGCCACCTCGGCGGCGAGCTCTGCGTGGCGGTGCCGCGGGTCTGGCTGGGTCACGCGCGTGCCCTCCTGTGTCGTCGACGCGAAGCCGTCGCCTGGTCGTCACTCGGCGCGGTCCGCGATCATTTCGGGCGCGATCCTGGCCGCTTCCCTGCAGTGCTCGAGCGCCGCCCGTGCCGCCGCTCGCGACAGCCCGGCCAGGCCGCAGGCCGGGGTGATCACGACCTGACCCGCCATCCGCTCCGGCGGAAGAGCGGTCCGCCGCCACAGCGTCACCACGGACCTCGCGGTGTGGCGCGGCGCAAGCGGCGGACCGCTGGCCAGCTGCCGAGCGTTGGCCGTGGCTAGGGCCCCGGCGAACAGCGCCATGCCATCCTCCGCAACCTCGGCCACGACATCGATGTCCTGGTTGCTGAGCAAGCCGACATCAAAACTGACAGCGTGCCCGCCGGCTGCCTTTATTTCGGGGAACGGGGCAGGCCCGGCGCAGCAGTGCACCACCGTGAAGGCGGCTCCGGCGCGTATCACGGCCTCTAGCCGCTGGCTCGCGACCGTCCGGTCGATCGCGGCCACAGTGTTGAGGCCACTCGCAGTAGGGACTCGCCCCGCCAGCGCGGCCGGCAGGGCAGGCTCGTCAAGCTGCACGAGGAGAGTGCAGCCGGGCACCCGCTTGCGTACGTCGGCAGCGTGCGCTGCGAGCCCTTCAGCCAGGGACTCCGCGAGGTCGGCCACAGCGCTGGGATCAGCCAGGGCGGGCTCGCTGCGGCGGCTGAGTTCGAGCGTCGCGGCCAGCGTCACTGGCCCGCTGACCTGTATCTTGACCGGCCCGGTATAGCCGTCGGCGAACTCCTCCAGCGTGTCCAGGTCGGCCGACAGGTAACCTGCCGCCCTGGCCAGGTCACGCCCCGGCCGGTCGACGAGCTTCCAGCCGTGTGCTGTTGCCTGCACCGGCATGTCGATAAGCAGGGACGCCGTCCTGCCGGTCATGTCGGCGCCCGGCCCGCGGCCGGGTAGCTCCGGCAGGTGCGGCAGGTCGGGCAGCTCGCCAAAGACGACCCGGCACGCCTCGGCCGGGTCGCCGCCGGGCATGGAGCCGATCCCGGTCGCGCTGCCGTCCGGCCACGGCCACGAGGAGGACTCGGCCCGGTCAGTCACGCTGCTCACCCCGGCTATCAGGCTGCTCACCATCGGCTACGGTCGAAGCCTAGTGCCGGGGCCCGACACCGGTGCGTGCGCACGGCTCGCGCTGCCGCGAGCTTTGGCCGCGACGGGCCGGGAACCGAGCCTGCCGCGGGCTCTGCACCCCAGGTCGGCCTAGCGCGTCGCCGCAACCCCGCTCTGCCGGGCAATGGTCGCGCTGCCGAGCACGGCATCGCCGTCATAGAAGACAGCGGCCTGACCGGGCGCGATGCCGCGAGCCGGCTCGCGCAGGCTGACCTGGACGACGTCGCCGTCGGGCTCGCAGACCGCGCGGTGAACCTCGCCGTGGGCGCGCAACTGCACCAGGCAGTCGATCGGGCCGCCCGGCGCCGGGCAGCCGGACCACACAGGCCGGATGGCCTGGATCTGGGTCACGTCGAGCGCCTCGGCTGGCCCCACCGTGACGGTCCTGCTCACGGGCTCGATGCTGAGCACGAACCGCGGCCTGCCGTCGGCGGCCGGATGGTCGATGCCCAGCCCTCTGCGCTGGCCTATCGTGAATCCGAACGTGCCATCATGGCTGCCAACCACGGTGCCGTCCGGCTCGACGATCGGCCCTTCAGCGCTGCCAAGCCGGTCACGCAGGAAGCTCCTGGTGTTCCCGTCCGGGATGAAACAGATGTCGTGGCTATCGGGCTTGGTGGCCACCCCCAGACCGCGTTCCGCCGCCTCCTTGCGCACCAGGTCCTTGGTGCTGTCCCCGATCGGGAACATGGCACGGCTCAGCTGCACGCCACTGAGGACGGCCAGGACGTATGACTGGTCCTTGGCGGGGTCCACGCTGCGAGTCAGCCGCCTGCCGCCGGCTACTCCGCCTACCTGCTCGAGTCTGGCGTGATGTCCGGTGCAGACCGCGTCGAATCCGAGCGCGACCGCACGGTCCAGCACGGCAGCGAACTTGATCTTCTCGTTGCATCGCAGGCAGGGGTTCGGCGTGTTGCCGCGCGCGTACTCGGCCACGAAGTCCTGCACGACGTCGTCGCGAAATCGCTCCGCCATGTCCCAGACGTAGAACGGGATGCCGATGACGTCGGCTGCGCGCCTGGCGTCCCGCGCGTCTTCCAGCGTGCAGCACCCGCGCGCGCCAGTCCGGTACGAGCTTGGGTTGCTCGACAGCGCGAGGTGCACGCCCGTGACCTCGTGGCCAGCCTCGGTTGCCCGGGCGGCGGCCACCGCCGAGTCGACGCCGCCGGACATCGCAGCCAGCACACGCAACGTAGTCATGGTGCACTCAGGATATGCATCACGCGACTCGCCTAGTCGCCGCGCACCGGCGGACACGGGGCCGGGCCCGATGAGCCAACGCGCGGATAGTCGGTAGCGCGCGTTCGGACGGCGCTGGAAGGCTGGTCCCATGCCGGACTTTGACGAGCTCGTGGCCGAGGGGATGACGGCGCCGTTCGCCGGCTGGGACTTCTCCTGGCTGGACCGGCATTCCCGGACCGAGCCGCTGCCATGGGACTATCCCGCCCGGGTCGCGGCCCTGGCCAGGACGGCGCGGACGATGCTGGACATGGGCACGGGCGGCGGCGAGATGCTGTCCAGGCTGGCAGCCCGTGCGCCGCGGACAGTCGCGACCGAGGCATGGCCGCCGAACGTGCCGGTAGCCGGGAGGCGCCTGCTGCCCCTCGGCATCCCGGTCGTGCAGGTCGAGGCGGCTCGCGACAACCCGGCGCAGAACGGAACGAGCGACGACGGCCGCCTGCCGTTCCGGGATGGAGCATTCGAGCTTGTCTGCAACCGGCACGAATCGTTCCGCGCCGCCGAGGTAGGCCGCGTGCTAGCACCCGGCGGCACGTTCATCACTCAGCAGGTCGACTACCACGACGACGACGACCTCGGACGACTGCTGGGCATCGAGATGCCGGAGGAGCCGGACACCTGGCTGACGCTCGCCGAACGGCAGGTGACGGGCGCCGGGCTAGCCATCAGCGAGACCGCCAAGGCCGAGGAACGCACCGAGTTCCACGACATCGCGGGGCTCGTCTATTACCTGCGCGTCGTGAGCTGGTCTATTCCCGGCTACAGCCTGGAGAAGCACCGGGAGCGGCTCCGCGCGTTGTTTGCGGACCCCGGCGCCTGGCCAGTAACGAAGACCGAGCGCCGGTTCATGCTCGTGGCGGTCAAGCCCTCCTGACGCTGAGCGCAGGGCTGGCTGTCGGTTGGCGCTGACACTGGGGCCACGGCCGGCCGGCGGTTGGCGCTGATACCGGGGCCAACGTCGCCCGGCGTGCTCCGCTGATGCGCTACCGCGCGGCCCGGCGGGCGCGCTCCACGACCTCCCCAATCACGGCGCCGAGAGCGTCCACGTCCGACTGCTCCGAGGAGTGACCGAGCGAGAAGCGCAGTGACCCGCGTGCTCGCGCCTCATCAGCGCCCATCGCCAGCAGCACATGACTCGGCTGCGCCACGCCGGCCGTACAGGCCGAGCCGGTGGAGCACGCGATGCCCCGCGCGTCCAGCAGCATCAGCAGTGCATCGCCCTCGCATCCGGGGAAGGAGAAGTGCGCGTTCCCGGGCAGCCGGCCAGGACCTGGCGGCGCGCCGTTCAGGATGGCGTCGGGAACCGCGGCCCGCACTTGGGCGATGAGGTCATCGCGCAGCGCCGCGAGCCGCTTGGCCTCGTCCGGACCACGCTCCTTGGCGGCCTGGACGGCCACCGCAAATGCCCGGATAGCTGGCACGTCCAGCGTGCCGGACCGGACGTCTCGCTCCTGCCCGCCGCCGTGCAGCACGGGTACCGGCTGCTCGCCCCTGGCCAGCAGCAGAGCCCCGATCCCAACTGGCCCGCCGATCTTGTGCGCGGTTATGGTCAGCGCGGACGCTCCGCTGGCGGCCAGGCTCACCGGCAACTGCCCGGCCGCCTGGACCGCGTCGCTGTGGAACGGTACCCGGTACTCGGCCGCAACCTGGGCCAGCTCGGCGACCGGCTGTACGGTTCCCACCTCGTTGTTCGCCCACATGACGCTGATGACCGCCACGCCGGCCGGGTGGCGCGCCAGCGCGTCGGCGAGCCCGGACGGGCTGAGCGCACCGCTCGGCTGCACGGCCAGCCAGTCAGCCTCCGCACCTTCGTGCTCGGCGAGCCACCGCACGGTGTCCAGCACCGCGTGGTGCTCGGCTGCGGTGGCGAGCACTCGGTGCCGACCGGGGTCCTCGGCTCGCCTGGACCAGTAAAGGCCCTTGACGGCGAGGTTGTCTGCCTCGGTGCCGCCGCTGGTGAAGACCACTTCGCTCGGCCTTGCTCCGTAGGCCTCGGCGATCAGCTCCCTGGACTCCTCGACCACCCGGCGAGCCCGGCGTCCCGCAAAGTGCAAGGACGAGGCATTGCCGAGCTGACCGAGTTCCTCGGTCATCGCCGCCAGTGCCTCGGGCAGCATCGGCGTGGTAGCCGCGTGGTCGAGGTAAACCGGCGAAACCGCGGCCGGGCGGGCATTCCGCACCGGCGCCGGGTCGGGCCCTGCAGAGTCGAAGTTTGACATGCTGCGCCAAGCCTAGCCGGGATTCGGCCCCGCTCGCCGACCAGTCAGCCCGCCGACGGCGGGCCGCCAGGCTTTGTCCGCGGCCAGCCCGGTGGCGTCGGCGGGACGCCAGAACTCAGCCTTCAGAACGCTTGCCAATCTCCTCGACGAGCTGGGGCACCACCTTGAACAGGTCACCGACGACGCCGAAGTCGGCGAGCTCGAAGATGGGCGCCTCGGGGTCCTTGTTGATCACCATGATCGTCTTGGATGTCTGCATCCCGGCGCGGTGCTGAATGGCGCCGGAAATCCCGACCGCCACGTAGAGCTGCGGCGACACAGTCTTGCCGGTCTGGCCGACCTGGAACTGGTGCGGGTACCAGCCAGCATCGGTGGCGGCGCGGGAGGCTCCTACGGCCGCGCCGAGCGAGTCGGCTAGCTGCTCGATGAGCGCGAAATGCTCGGCCGACCCTACGCCTCGGCCGCCGGACACCACGATCGAGGCCTCCGTCAGCTCGGGGCGCTCGCCGCGTTCGGCGACCACCCGGCCAGTCACCCGCGCCGTCT
>JASHSO010000226.1 GCA_030038715.1 Streptosporangiaceae bacterium | reverse complement strand
TTACTTAGTGTACCGTCGTCGACTCGCGACCTAGTCCCGGCCGCCGGTTTCCGTGCCAGGCGGGGCTACCTAGAGTTCGCCGCCAGCCCAGAGCGCTCAGAAGCCGCGGCGGCCAGCAGCTCTCCGGCATGCGCCCGGCCGAACTCGGAGTCTTCGAGACCCGCGAGCATCCGTGACAGCTCCCGGACCCGGCCGGCATCATCGAGCCTGACGATGCCACTGCGCACCACAGATCCTTCGCTGGTCTTCTCGATCACGAGATGCGTGTCAGCGAACGCGGCTACCTGCGGCAGATGGGTCACGACGATCACCTGGGCTAGCCGCGCCAGCCGGGCGAGCCGGCGACCGACCTCCACCGCGGCCTTCCCGCCAACCCCGGCATCCACCTCGTCGAAGACGAACGTAGGGACGGGGTCTGCGCCCGCGAAGACGACCTCGATCGCCAGCATCACGCGTGAGAGCTCCCCGCCTGACGCGCCCTTGTGCAGCGCCAGGGCGGGCGCGCCCTGGTGCGCGGCCAGCCTGATTTCCACCTCGTCGGCTCCATGCGGGCCGAAGGACTGGGCCGGGCTCACCGCCACGCTCACCCGCGCGTGCGGCATGGCCAGCGCGATCAACTCGCCGGTGACCTGGTCGGCGAACCGCGCTGCGGCTTCGGCCCTGGCCGCGGTGAGCTGACCGGCCAGCTCTGCCACCTCCGCAGCCAACTCGGCGGCCTGATGGTTAAGTGCGCCGATCCTGTCTTCGTCCCCGTCCAGCTCGGTCAACCTAGACCCGGCAGACTTGGCCCATGCCAGCACTGCCCCGAGGTCGCCGCCCGGCAGGCCGATTCCGTACGCTCTGACCAGCCGGGTCAGTACTGAGCGCCGCTCCTGCACCGCGGCGAGCCGCACCGGGTCGGCTTCGATCGACTGGAGATACGCGGCCAGCTCGGTCGCGACGTCGGAGAGCAGGTACGCGGCTTCGCCAACCCTGGCCGCAAGCGCTCCAAGCTGAGGGTCGTGGGGCGCCGCGGCGTCGAGTGCCGAGCGAGCAGCGGCCAGCACCGTGCTGGCGTCAGCTGCCTCGTACGGCCCGCTCGATGGGTCCCCGGCCAGTGCCTCGTGTGCCGCGCTGGCAGCCCCGTGCAGCGCATCCGCGTTCGCCAGCCGCTCCTCTTCGGCGGCAAGTTCGATGTCCTCGCCCTCGACGGGCCCGGCGCGCTGCACCTCGTCCAAGCCGTGGCGCAGGTCCTCAGCCTCCCGTTCCCGCTCCCTGGCAAGCGTCGCAAGCTCGTCCAGCTCGGACTTGACCTGCAAATGCCGGTGATAAGCACGCTGATACCTAGTGAGCAAGTCGGCCAGGGCGGGGCCGGCGAACCTGTCGAGTGCCTCCCGTTGCCGACCCGAGCGCAGCAGCTGCTGCTGGTCAGCCTGGCCGTGCACGGCGACGAGGTCGTCGGCCAAGTAGGTAAGCAGCGACACTGGCACTGAACGGCCGCCAGCCGTGGCACGTGACCTGCCTTCTGAGCTCACAGACCGACTCAGGATGAGCGCGCTGCCATCGTCGTCCAGGTCACCACCCGACTCGTTGACCTGGCGTGCCACCGACCCATCAGGGTCGATCCGCAGCCTGCCCTCGACCAGGGCCCGCTCTGCCCCCGGCCGCACCCTCGCCGGATCGGCCCTGCCGCCGAAGAGCAGGCCCAGGCCGGAGACGACCATGGTCTTGCCAGCACCGGTCTCGCCCGTGACGACGTTGAACCCGGGCGACAGCTCAAGCACGGCCTCGTCGATCACGCTGAGCCCCGCGATCCGGACTTCCTCAAGCATGGCCGCCTGGCTCCTCGTCTGGCCGCTCCGGTACTGACCTCGGCGTGGATGCTTTCATCTCGGCTCGGCCGACGCCACCCTGTCCTCGCCAGCCCGACACCGGCAGCCCGAACTTCGCGACCAGGCGGTCGGTGAACGGAGCACCGGTCGCCACGGCATCGGCCACCGCTGCGCCTGCTACGGCGGGCAGTCTGGCCAGCAGGACCGGCTTGCTGCCGCGCCGGACCTCGACCCGCGAACCAGGGGGAAGCTCGACCATACGACGTCCATCGCACCACAGAACGGCGCCGTCCGTCTCGGATTGACCGCCTGCCGCGCCGATGACCTCTGCGGCCAGCACCGATCTCGGCGAGACGACGATCGGCCCGGCAAACAGCGCATGCGCGCAGATGGGAACTAGTAGCAGCGCATCGACCTCTGGCCATACCACCGGCCCGCCGGCCGAGAACGCATAGGCGGTCGATCCAGTCGGGGTGGCGAAAACAACGCCGTCACAGCCCCAGCGCGACAGCGGCCTGCCGTCGACCTCGGTGACCAGATCGAGCATCCGGTCTCTCGCGGCCTTCTCCACTGTCGCCTCGTTGAGCGCCCAGGTCGCCGCGAACTGCTCGCCGTTGCGGATCGCCACGTCGATGGTCATCCGCTGCTCGACCGAGTACTGCCCCGTGACGACGCTATCCACGGCCGCCGTCAGGTCCTCGGGCTCGGCCTCGGCCAGGAAGCCGACGTGGCCGAGATTGACGCCGAGTAGCGGCACTCCCGCCGGCCGGGCGAGTTCTGCGGCCCTGAGCAACGTCCCGTCGCCGCCCACCACCACGACCATCTCGGTGCCCACCGCCGCGGTCTCACACACAGGCACGGCAGTCGTCGTGGTGCAGCCGATCGCCGACTGCTCCGGTTCGAGCACCCGCACGCTGATGCCCGCGTCCGTCAGCTTGCCGACCAGGGCCCTGGCTATCCGCAGCGCCGCGGCCCTGCCGGTGTGCGCCACTAGGAGCATGGTCCGGGAGCGGTCAGCGCCAACCATCATGGCGAACCTGCCGACACTGCGCGGCTCAGCAGACCCTCGTCCAGCGGCGGGGCGCCTCTGCGCAACCAGAGGAAGTACTCCACGTTGCCGGACGGTCCGGGCAGTTGGCTCGCCACCAGCCCGCGCACGCCGAGCGTCAGCTCAGTGGCCGCCGCTGCAACATCTGCCACGGCCGCGGCTCGCAGCGCGGGGTCTCGTACCACCCCCCGGCCGACCGCTTCCCGCCCGACCTCAAACTGCGGCTTTACCATCAGCACGAAATCTGCGTCGGACGCGGCCGATCTGGTCAGCGCGGGAAGCACCAGCGTCAGCGAGATGAAGGACAGGTCGGCCACGACGAGCTCCGGCGCCGGCGCTACCTGCTCTGGGGTCAGCGCGCGGACATTGACCCGCTCGAGCACGGTGACCCGCGGATCGTTACGTAGCGACCACGCCAGCTGGCCGTATCCCACGTCGACCGCAACGACATGCCGGGCGCCGGCTCTCAGCAGGACGTCGGTGAAGCCGCCGGTCGAAGCGCCGGCGTCTAGACAGCGCTTGCCGGCTACGGCTAGGTCAGCAAAAGCCTCCAGTGCCCCGGCTAGCTTCTGGCCGCCGCGCGACACGTAGCCGGGCTGGTCGCTGTTCCTCGCTTCCTTGACGGTGATCGCAGCGTCCAGCCCCACCTGGGCCGCGGGCTTGGCGGCGGTCTGGCCAGCCACCGCGACCCGGCCTGCCGCTATTAGGTCAGCCGCCTGTTCGCGCGACCGTGCCAGGCCCCGCCGGACCAGCTCCGCGTCAAGGCGCAGTCTCCTGCTCATCTAAGGCTTGGCCGGGTTCGCCGGGTCGCCATTGTCGCCAGGCCCGGTGTCCAGTTCGTCCAGTACCTCGCTCAGCCGGGCGTGTACCTGCTCGAACACTTCCGGGTGCTCGCCGAGTGGCACCTCAGGCAGCGACTCGAGCAACTCCAGCGCGACGTCGACCCGGGGCTCGCCAGTGCTGGATCGAGAGGGCTGGGCCGGCTGGCGGAACGTAGAGTCGCCCGGGCCAGCCAGTGCCGCCTGCACGTCTGCCAGTCCGGCCGCATTCTCCTCGCTCTGGGCTGACCCACCAGCTACCGCAGGGTCGGCGAGCTCGACGTCTGGTTCGCGCGCGTCGTAGTCCTCCATATACTCACTTCTCTCGTGCGGCCTGGCGTGCCACGTTCCTGACCCTGGCATGAACGCTACCGCCCGCCGTGGCGATGCCGGAGCCGTCGGTCTTGCTGGCGACGCCCCTGCTGGGCAAGACACACCGCCAGGACCCACAATGAGCCTGGAAGAGAGGCGATGATGGCGACGGCCGAGGACTGCCGTGCAGCGCTGGAGAGCCTGACCGGCCGGATTGCCAAGATGGATGCGAAGGACCGCGCAGCCCATCTGGTTGACCGTACGATGAGCTGCCGCGTGCCAGACCTCGGCGTGACCTTTGTCACCCGGATTGGCCCGCAAGGCGCCGATCCTGTCCGGCAGGCCACGAATGGCGCGCCGCCTGCTCAGGTGAGGTTCACGGCCAACAGCGACGTCGTCGTTGAGATTGCCGACGACCCCGGCTCCTTCATGCGGGCCTGGGTCACCGGAAGGCTCAAGGTACAGGGCAGCGTCTTCGACCTGCTGCATCTGCGCAGGCTCAGGTAGCAGACGGGGTACGCGGCACTCTCCCCAGCGCGACAGCGCTCGGGCGCGTCTCGATCTGCGGGAGCTGGCGAGCGAGCCCCCGAGCGTAGGCTGCTCGGATCTCGGCGGCTACCGCCTGGCGGTCGTACCGGATTCGACGCGGCGCGTAGTGCAGAAGCAAGATTCCCTGCGCGGTCATCCGCCCGTGCCTCAGCATCGTCCTCTCCCAGTCCGCAGGAGACAGATGCCACTCCCTGGAAT
>JASHSO010000225.1 GCA_030038715.1 Streptosporangiaceae bacterium | reverse complement strand
CGGTGGCTCGTTGGCTACCACCCGGGCAGCCGCCGGTGCAACGCCCGATGCGACAAGCCCGCGGTACAAGTGAGATGGCAGCCGCGCGGCCAGGCCGAGGGTGACGATCGTGAAGAACAGTCCCATCGACAGCACGGTGGCCGAGTTTTGGAACGTGTTCAGCATGCCGGCACCAGCCCCACGCTGCTCGGGAGGCAGGCTGTTCATCACCGACGCCTGGTTCGGCGAGAAGAACAGGCCCATGCCAGCGGCAAACAGGAAGATGAGGACGGCGAACCAGCCGTAGCTGAAGTTGATTGGCAGCAACTCCAGCAGCAGGAAGCTGACCATCGACACCAGCAGGCCGCCGCTGGCGAGCGACCTCGCACCAGTCCGGTCAGATAGCCAGCCGGCCGCCGGACCCACAAGTAGGAAGCCGATGCTCAGCGGGAGCATCGAGATTCCGGCCCACAGCGGAGTCTCGGCGAAGCTCTTGCCGTGCTGCGGCAGCCAGATGCCCTGCAGCCAGATGATCAGCATGAACTGAATCCCGCCCCGGCCGAGTGCTCCGAGCAGGCCGGCCACGTTCCCCGCGGTGAACGCCCTGATCTTGAAGAGTCCGAGCCGGAACATCGGGGCAGCCACCTTGGTCTCGACCCAGGCGAACAGGACAAGCACGACTATTCCCCCGAAGATCGCGGTCAGCACCCACGGATTTGTCCACCCGGTGGGATGCCCGCCATACGGCAGCAGCGAGTACACAATGCCGGTGAGCATGCTGATCAGGCCGATCGCGAACAGCGCGTTGCCCAGCCAGTCGATCTTGGCCGGAATGCGAACCCCGTTGTCCCGCAACATGAGGTACGCCCACAGGGTGCCGAACAGGCCGAACGGCACCGAGACGAGGAAGACCAGGCGCCACTCGATCGGGCCAAGCACCCCGCCGAGTATCAGGCCGAGGAATGACCCGCTCACGGCCGCTATGCCGTTGATCCCCATCGCCTTGCCGCGCTCGGTCTCGGGAAACGCGTCGGTGAGAATCGCCGTCGAGTTGGCGAACAGCAGCGCCCCGCCGACTCCCTGGAAGACCCGCATGATGATGATCCACAGGGCTCCCGCGACGCCGGTCATCCACGTCACCGAGAGCAGCACGGAGAACGCCGTGAAGACGGCGAAGCCGAGGTTGTACATCTTTACCCGACCGTAAATATCTCCTACCCGGCCGAGGCTGACCACCAATACCGCAGTGACCAGCATGAACCCCATGAACACCCAGAGAAAGTAGGAGGTATTGGACGGGTCAAGCGGGTTCAGATTGATGCCACGGAACAGGTCGGGAAGCGAGATCAGCAGGATCGACTGGTTGATCGTGACCATCAATATGCCGAGCGTCGTGTTCGACAGCGCGATCCACTTGTAGGGCACGCCGCGCCGCCCAGAGCCCGTTGTTGCCGCCTGATCCCGCTCCGATACCGCCATGAGGTGATCTCCTAGCTCGCAGCCGCCAGAGCGGCAACAACTTACTTAGGCATGGTAGCAACGCTGACGTCAACGTCAGACCTTGGGACAAGCGTGCAGATTGCGCAGCGGACCCGAAGGACCAACGGCCCTGCTAGACGGTGCATTCGCCGCTACGGTCACCCATTGCCGGGGAACAGGCTGTGGTGTGCCGATCATCACCATGAGGGAGAGTCAGATGCGAGCAGCAGTCGCCCGGCGGTTCGGTGAGCCGCTGGTCATCGAGGACCGGCCGATCCCCGAGCCCGGCCCCGGGCAGATTACCGTGCGGATGCAGGCCTCCGGCCTGTGCCACACCGACATCCACGCCGCTAACGGTGACTGGCCAGTCAAGCCGGCCCTGCCGTTCGTACCCGGTCACGAGGGCGTCGGCGCCGTCTACGCGGTCGGCGATGGAGTAACAAGCACGCAGGTCGGCGACGTCGTGGCGGTGCCATGGCTGGGCTATGCCTGCGGCGAGTGCAAGGACTGCCTGAGCGGCTGGGAGACGCTGTGCCTGAGGCAGCGCAACACCGGCTACTCAGTAGACGGCTGCTATGCCGAGTACTTCCTGGCCGAGGCGGCGTTCGCGGCAAAGGTCCCGGCGGGCGTGGACCCGTTCGACGCGGCGCCGCTGACCTGCGCAGGCGTGACCACTTACAAGGCAGTCAAGGTAGGCAACGTCCGGCCCGCCGACCTCGTCGCGATCTCCGGCGTCGGCGGCCTGGGTCACCTGGCCGTCCAGTACGCGAAGATCTTCGGCGGCACCGTGGCCGCGATCGACGTGACCGACGAGAAGCTGCAACTGGCCAAGGACCTCGGCGCCGACATCCTGATCGATGCCAGGACCCAGGACCCGGCCGCCGCCCTCCAGGATCACGGCGGCGCCGACGTGGCGATCGGCCTGGCAGTGGACGAGAAATCCTTCGCAACCGCCTACGCCGGCCTGCGCCGCGGCGGCCGGCTCATCCTCGTCGCTTTGCCCCCGGCGGGCACGCTGAGCATCCCGGTCTTCGACACCGTGCTGAACGGGACGTCCGTCATCGGCTCGATCGTCGGTACCCGCAGAGACTTGGCGGACGTGTTCGCCCTGCAAGCGCTCGGCCGGACCCGGGTGATCTACGAAACTCGCGAGCTAGCCTCCGTCAACGAGTCGATCGCAGACGTGCTCCATGGCAGGGCCCGGGCACGCCTGGTACTCCGGCCGTAGCTACCTGCGCCAACGGGCTGGGCACCGCTCAGTGCCACGGCTGCAACTGGGCGGGCGAGCACAAGGGCGGTTCACCCCGTTCCCTCAATGCGCGAGCGCGAGCTCGGCGATCTTCACGATCACCAGCACCATCGCCACCGCGAGGTAGAGCCGCAGCGCCGACATGCCGAGTTTGCGACCGCTCGACATCACCGGGCGCTTCAGCAGCGCCAGCGGCGGCATCCGCCAGCTATCCCGTCCGGCCCGGTCGATGGCCACTCTGGCCGGTGCCCGGCCGCCGCGCCTGCGTCCCAGCGTGAACCCGGCCCCAAGCACGCCGGCGGCTGCACAGGCGATCATGATCGCGATGATCTGCCGCGAGCTGATGGCCGGGAATAGCACCGACGCGGTCAGGATTACCGACAGCGCGATCAGGACGAAGACCACGGCGCCGGTGAAGATGTTCGTC
>JASHSO010000224.1 GCA_030038715.1 Streptosporangiaceae bacterium | reverse complement strand
CGGCGGGGCTGAATGTCCCCCGCTCCCCAAGCAGCCCCGCCGGCGTATTACAGCCGCCACCTGCTCTGCAGGCTCGGGCGGTCGCTTGCGGCACTATGGACACCATGGCAGAACGCAGCGTCCCGCTCACCGGCAGCCAGCACGAGATCGCGGCCGGCGACTACCGGGCTACCGTCACCGAGCTTGGCGCCGGCCTTCGCAGCCTCAGCTACCGTGGCCAGGACGTCATCGTCGGCTACGACGCCGACGCCCTGCCTCCGGCAGGCGCCGGCCAGTTGCTCGCGCCGTGGCCGAACCGGGTTGACCGCGGCAGGTACACCTTCGGTGCTGAGCAGTTCCAGCTCGATATCACCGAGCCTTCGGCCGGCAACGCCATCCACGGCCTCACCAGGTGGACGGGCTGGCAGGTCACGGCGGTGGCCGCCGACATCGTAGAGCTTGGGCTGCTGCTGCTTGCCCGGCCCGGCTACCCGTTCTGCCTGGAGCTGACCGCTGCCTATCGGCTCACTGCGGAGGCGGGACTGCAGGTGACTGTCACTGCCCGCAACGTGGGCAGCCGCACCGCGCCGTACGGCACTGGTTCCCATCCATACTTGCGGGTCAGTTCCGGCCCGATCGACGACTGCGAGCTCCAACTGCCTGCCTCGCAGTGGCTGCCCGCCGACGAGCGCGGCATTCCCGCCGGACCGCCGCGGGACGTGACGGGCACCACCTACGACTTCCGGACTCGACGGGCGATCGGCGCAACGTCGCTCGACCACGCCTTCACCGACCTGGCCGCCGATCGGGCCGACCGCGCGTGGGCCCGACTGACCGGACCGGATGTCGAGGTCGCGATCTGGGCGGGCGCCGGGTACCGCTGGCTGCAGGTGTTCACCGGTGACGCGCTCAGCCCGGAGATGCGCAGGCGCGCTCTGGCGATCGAGCCGATGACCTGCCCGCCGAACGCGTTCGTGACCGGCGTTGACCTGATGACGCTCGCGCCAGGCCAGGCCGAGTCGCACCAGTGGGGGCTACAGGCCACGCGCTCTTAGGACCGGAACGGGGACGCGCCACCCAGCAGTGCTTCGATCCGCGCCAGGTCTTCCGGCGTGTCAATGTCGTCGGCTCGCCCGGTATCGCCGCACTCCACGAGCGTCATCAACTCGGGCCGCTTGGCCAGGAACGCTCGCGCCCCGACGTCACCCACTGCGAACTCCACGACCTGCGGCCAGTGCTGTCTGCCGATCAGCACCGGATTGCGCGCTTTCCCGGCATAACCCGCGACCACGACGCTGGCGCCGGCCTCGTGCGCATCGATCAGCCTGCGCACTGCCTCCGCGCTCACTAGCGGCTGGTCCGCCAGCGCGAGCACGGCAGCCGAGCAGTGGTCGGGCACGGCGGCCAGGCCGGCCGCCAGCGACGAGCCCATGCCGCTCCGCCAGCGCGGATTGTGCACCGAGCGCACGCCGGGCAGGTCAACCTCGGCTGCGCCAGTGACCACGATGACCGGATCGGTGCCGCCGACGCGCAACAGGTCGGCCCCCCGGCTGGCCAGGGTCCGGCCAGCTATCGCGATCAGTGCCTTGGGCGTACCGAGCCTGCTGCCTTCCCCGGCCGCGAGCAGCACGCCTGCCACGCTGCCCGCACGCATTTAGCCGACCCGCTCGCCCGGCAGCAGCCCGGCTGTCCAGCCGGGCGACCCGCCATCGGCTCTTGCTCCGCCGGCCACCGCTCCGTCGCCCGGAACCTGCCCGTGATGGATGCGTCCCGTCGTGCTGGTCAGCGGTTGTCCGGAACCACCCCAGCGCAGTTGTATCAGCTCGGCCGCGATCGCGATCGCCGTCTCCTCGGGCGTCCGCGCGCCAAGATCCAAGCCGATCGGCGAGCGCAGCCGGGCCAGCTCGGCCTCGGTCAGCCCGGCTTCGCGCAGCCGTGCCAGCCGGTCTGAATGGGTTCGCCTGCTGCCCATCGCGCCGATATAGGCCGCCGGGCGGCGTAGTGCGACCTCCAGCAGCGGCACGTCGAACTTCGGGTCATGGGTCAGCACGCAGACCACGGTCCGCGAGTCCGTTTCGGTGTTCGACAGGTAACGATGCGGCCAGTCGGTGACAACCTCGTCCGCGTCGGGGAACCGCGAGGCCGTGGCGAAGATGGGCCTGGCGTCACACACAGTCACCCGGTACCCGAGGAACTTTCCCGCCCTGGCGACCGCGGCCGCGAAATCGATGGCGCCGAACACCAGCATCCGGGGCGCCGGCGCGAACGACTGGACGAAGACCGCCAGGTCGTCCCGGCGCCGCTCACCGTCGGGGCCATAGCGGCGCACGCCCGTGAGGCCCTGGGCGAGCATCCCGCGCGCGTCGTCGTCCACGGCCTGGTCCAGCCTGTCACCTGCACCCAGCGAACCGCTCGTGCGCGAGTCTTGCCAGATGATGCGCTTGGCGCCGATCTCGCCCGGGCCCTCGATCACCGTCGCGACAGCTACCGGCGTGCCCTGACCGATCGCCTGAGCTACCTCCCCGAGCTCGGCGAACAGCTCGCGGCTGGCCGGCTCGACGAAGATGTCGATGATTCCGCCGCAGGTCAGCCCCACCGCGAACGCATCGTCGTCGCTGACGCCGTAGCGTCGCAGCAACGACTTCCCGCCCGCAGCCACGTCGGTCGCCAGCTCGTACACGGCGCCCTCGACGCAGCCGCCCGACACGCTGCCGACCACCTCACCGGAGGCCGATACCGCCATGGCGGCACCTGGCTCCCGTGGCGCGCTGCTGAACGTGCGCACGACTGTGGCCAGCCCGAACGTCTCGCCAGAGGTCCACCACTTGGCGATGGGATCGATGATGTCGCGCACTGCGTGGTCACCCCTGCCTCGTCGGGCCGCCGGCCGTCCTCAACCACAGACTACGTTCCACCCGACGGCGGTGCAGGTGCCCCGGGTTGCGCCGGCATCGGGACCTTGGTCCTGCCGGGGCGCGACCTTGGCCACTGCGCCTGCCCCTGGCAGCTACGGAGGATCTGGCCAGTGGCGGCCGATGCGTCGCTCATCGACCCTGGAACGCCTGCCTGCCCCCGGTTTGCACCGGCTTTGGCCCGCGTTGTTAGGCTGACCTAAGCTTGGCCATGTTAGGTAAGCCTAAGCTATGTTCGCCACGCACCAACGAAGGACGCGATGACCGACGAGCCCCGTCGCGCGATGCACCGGAGACGGCACGCCGCGAGCTTGCGGATAGCAGCGCTCCTGATCGCGACCAGCGCCATCGCGGCGTTCCTGGCCTCCGGCTGCGGGTCTGGCTCCGGCCAGGCCAATTCTGCGATCTCCAGCACATGCACCAAGGTCAACGCCTTGCTGTCGGAAGGTCCTGACCCTCAGGCCGATCCGGTCGGCTACGCCGAAGCCCAGATCCGGCCGCTCCGCCAGCTGCGCTCGTCCGATCCCGCCCTGCGCACCGCGATCAGCGAGCTGGCCAGTGCGTATGCGAGCTTGTTCGCGAGCAACGGGGCCCCGGCCGCGGCAAGCGCGGTAGCCGCTGCCAGTCACCGCATTGACGCCATCTGCCCGGGTGTGACCTCGTGAGACGGGCGGCCTGCATGCTCATCGTCGTCGCGGTCGGCTGCATTGCCCTGGGCGGCTCGCTGTCGGGGTGTGGCGACTCCGGTTCGTCCGCCAACACGATCACCTTGTACAACGGCCAGCACGAGCAGACCGCCGATGCGCTGGTGAGCGCGTTCGAGAAGAAGACCGGCATCACCGTGGTGGTCCGCAGCGATGACGAGGACGTGCTGGCCGACCAGATCGCCACCGAGGGATCACATTCTCCCGCCGACGTCTTCCTTACCGAGAACTCGCCGCCGCTGGAGGCCCTGGCGGCCAAGGGACTGCTGTCCAAGGTGGACGCGGCAACGCTGGCCAAGACCCCGAGCAGGTTCAACTCGCCAGCGGGTGACTGGGTGGGCGTGTCTGCACGGGTCAGCGTGATCATCTACAACCCGAGCCTGATCTCCCCCAGTCAGCTGCCGGTACACGTCAGCCAGCTGGCCAGCGCCAAGTACCGGGGCAAGCTGGCCATCGCCCCGGCGGAGACCGACTTCCAGCCCATCGTGACTGCCTACCTGCGTGCCTACGGTGAAGCCGCGACGCTGGCCTGGCTCAAAGCCATCGCAGCAAATGCGGCAGGCCATGTATACCCCGACAACGAGACGATCGCCGACGAGGTCAACCGGGGGGCGGCCGCATTCGGCATTGTCAACCAGTACTACTGGTACCGGCTGCGAGCGGAAGTAGGGGCGAGCAACATGCACTCGAGGATCGCCTACTTCGCGCCCGGCGACCCCGGCTACGTGCTGAACGTCTCCGGCGCGGCGGTGCTGAAGTCGAGCAAGCACCAGGCTGACGCGCAGAAGTTCCTCGCCTTCCTGGTCAGCAAGCAGGGCCAGGAGATCATCGCGACTCCCGGTCTCGGGCCGGGCCAGTCGCTCAGCTATGAGTACCCGATCGCCTCGGGGGTCATCACCCGGGCTCCAGAGACCCCATTCAACGAGCTGAGGCCCTATCCGATCACGATCGCCGAGCTCGGCACCGGCACCACGGCGATATCGCTGCTGCGCCAGGCGGGGCTGCTGTG
>JASHSO010000223.1 GCA_030038715.1 Streptosporangiaceae bacterium | reverse complement strand
AGTGCCTGCCTGCGGTTAAGCCGCGGGTCGCAGGCCGTCTCGTAGCGCTGGTGCAGGTCCTCGGGGATGATCTCGTGGCTGCCGCCGACGCACTCGGTCACGTTGTCCCCGGTGAACTCGATATGAATGCCGCCGGGGTGGGTGCCGATGCTGCGGTGCACCTCGAAGAACCCCTGGACCTCATCCAGCACGTCCTGCAGGTGACGGGTCTTGTGGCCGCTCGGCGCCTCAAAGGTGTTGCCGTGCATGGGATCGCAGACCCAGGCGACCGGGATGCCTACGGCCTGGACTGCTCTGATCAGCGGCGGGAGCGCCGTGCGGATCCGGCTTGCGCCGAGCCGGGTGATGAGCGTAAGGCGGCCCGGCTCGCCATCGGGGCTGAGCCGGCGGATCAGGGCGCACACGTCATCTGGCGTTGCGTCGGGGCCGATCTTGACCCCGATCGGATTGCGGATGCTGGCCGCGAACTCGACGTGCGCCCCGTCGATGGCCCTGGTCCGCTCGCCGATCCACAGGAAATGCGCGGACACGTCGTACGCGGTGCCGGTGCGTGAGTCGATCCTGGTCAGGGCCTGTTCGTACGGCAGCAGCAGCGCCTCGTGGCTGGAGTAGAACTCCACCGTCCGCAGTTCCTCGGAGTCGATGCCGCAGGCGCGCATGAAGGACAGTGCCCGGTCGATCTCCCCGGCTAGGCGCTCGTAGCGCTGGCCGGACGGGCTGTTGATGACGAAGTCCCGGTTCCAGGCATGCACCTGGTGCAGGTCGGCGTAGCCGCCTGTGGTGAAGGCCCGGCACAGGTTGAGCGTCACGGCGGCACAGTGGTACGCCCGGAGCATCCGGTCCGGGTCATGGGTGCGGGAGGCCGCGGTGAAATCGAACCCGTTGATGGCGTCGCCGCGGTAGGCCGGCAGCTCGACGCCGTCCCTGGTCTCGGTCAGCCCGGACCTCGGCTTGGCGAACTGCCCGGCCAGCCTGCCGATCTTCACAACCGGGACGCTTGCGCCGTAGGTGAGCACGACTGCCATCTGCAGGATCGTCTGCAGCTTGGCGCGGACGGCGTCGGCCCTGGCGCCGGCGAAGGTCTCGGCGCAGTCTCCGCCCTGCAGCACGAACGCCTCGCCGCGGCTGACCGCGGCCAGCCGGTCGCGGAGCAGGTCACACTCGCCGGCGAAGACGAGCGGCGGCAGCCCGGCCAGCTCGGCCAGGACCTGCTGAACGCGCGCCGGGTCGGGCCAGTCCGGCTGCTGCGCGGCGGTCAGCCCAAGCCAGCTCGGAGTCGTGCCCGGCGGCAGCGCGAGTTCCTGGGCTGGCAGAAGGGGGCTCACCCCCTCACGGTACTCACCGTGTGCAAGCGCCAGGTTCGCCGGTGGAGAATAACCGGGTGGACTCCGCGAGCGCTGCCGGCCACTGCCGGGACATCATCATGCTGGGATCGACTGGCTCGATCGGGACTCAGGCGGCCGACATCATCGCCCGGAATCCGGACCGGTTCCGGCTGACCGGGATCGCGGCGGGCGGCGGGAACCCCGCGCTACTGGCCAGGCAGGCAATCGAGCTCGGCGCCGAGACGGTGGCGGTGGCCAGTCCGGCTGCAGTGCCGGAGCTGCGGGCGGCACTGGCCGCGCTGGGCTCGGCGGACGGGGCTCGGCGCAAGCTGCCCGAGTTGCAGGCCGGCCCGGATGCCGTCGCTGAGCTGGCGGCCGCGCCGTGCGACGTGGTGCTGAACGCGGTGACCGGCGCGGTCGGGCTGGCTGCGACCCTGGCCGCAATCCGGGCGGGCCGGGTGCTGGCGCTAGCCAACAAGGAATCACTGATCATGGGCGGCCCGCTAGTGGCCGATCTGGCTGCGCCCGGCCAGATCGTCCCGGTGGATTCCGAGCACTCAGCGATCGCGCAGTGCCTGCGCGGCGGCCGCGGCGCCGAGGTGGCGAAGCTAATCGTGACCGCAAGCGGCGGCCCGTTCCTGCATCGGACTAGGGCGGAGCTGGCTGACGTCACGCCGGAACAGGCGCTGGCCCACCCCACCTGGAACATGGGCCCGGTGATCACGGTCAACAGCGCGACCCTGGTCAACAAGGGTCTGGAGCTGATCGAGGCGCACCTGCTCTTCGGGATCCCCTTTGACCGCATTGAGGTCGTTGTGCACCGTCAGTCGGTCATCCACTCGATGGTGGAATTCACCGATGGGTCCACGCTCGCCCAGGCGAGCCCGCCTGACATGCACATCCCGATCGCGCTGGCGCTGGGCTGGCCCGACCGCGTACCTGATGCCGCCCCCGCGGTCGACTGGACGGCCGCGCACACCTGGACCTTCGAGCCGCTGGACGAGGAGGCATTCCCGGCCGTCGCGCTGGCCAGGCACGCTGGCGCCGCGGGCGGTACCGTGCCGGCCACCTACAACGCAGCCAACGAGGAGTGCGTTGGTGCCTTCCTGGCGGGCACGATCCCGTTCGCCGGAATCGTCGACACCGTGGCGCAGGTAGTCTCGGAGCGTCAAGACAGCCCGGGCGAGGCTGCCGGGCTCGCGGAGGTTCTCGCTGCCGATCGCTGGGCCAGGGACCGGGCACGCGAGCTGACCGGTCGGGGCCGGTAGGTCTAGGACCGATGGGAGAGGAAACGGCCTAATGCGGCAAGACGGGCGTCAGCTCGGCGTCCTCGCACGAACTCGCGGCGTCCTGCTCGTAGCCGCGATCGTGGCGCTGCTGCTCCTGCTCGCGCACCGCCACCTGGCCTTCCTGCTCGGCGTGGTGATCTTCGTGGTCGCCCTGGTCGTGTCGGTGATGCTGCACGAGTTCGGGCACTTCCTGACCGCGAAGAAGTTCGGCATGCGGGTTACCCAGTTCTTCCTGGGCTTCGGCACCACGCTCTGGTCGTTCTTCCGGGGCGAGACAGAGTACGGCGTCAAGGCGCTGCCGTTCGGCGGCTTTGTCCGGATTACCGGGATGACCTCGATGGAGGAGGTCAACGTCGACGACGAGCCGAGGTCGTTCCGCTATAAGCCCGGCTGGCAGCGGATCATCGTGCTGGCCGCCGGCTCCATCATGCACTTCGTGCTTGCCTTGTTCCTGCTGTTCGTGCTGGCGGTCGCGATCGGCCAGCCGAACGACAGCACCAACCTCGTCGGCTCGATAGCTACCTGCGTGCCGCGCAGTGCCGCCGCGCTCAACAGCACGAGCCCGTGCGCGGGCCACAACCTCGGCCGCTCGCCCGCCCAGGTGTCCGGCATCCGCGGGGGCGACAGGGTGGTCGCGGTAGCCGGCCAGCCGGTCAGCAGCTGGAACCAGCTGCACGCAGCGCTCAAGGACCAGCAGGCGGGCGTGCCCATCCCCGTTGTAGTGCAGCGCGCCGGCCGGGACGTGACCGTGCAGGTCACGCTCGCCCACATTCCCGGCCGGGCCGTGCCGTACCTGGGCGTGGAGCAGGCCGTGCTGTACCAGCGCAGCAGTGTGCTCGGCGCGGTCTCGTTCGCCGGGTCGCAGTTCGCCGACACCCTGACCTCCTCGGCATCGGCCATCGCCAAGCTGCCTTCTGCCATCCCCGACCTGTTTGCCAAGGACCGGTCCAAGACCCCGGCCGGCGAGGTCAGCAGCATCTACGGTGTCGGCCAGGTGACCGGCGACGTGGTCGAGGCCAGCCTTCCGTGGCAGGCGAAGGTGACTCTGGTGCTCTACCTGGTCGCCTCGCTGAACATCTTCGTCGGCGCATTCAACCTGCTGCCGCTGCTGCCGCTGGATGGCGGTCACCTGGCGGTGGTGATTTACGAGCGGTTCAGGTCCGGCCTAGCCAGGCTGCTCGGCCGGCCCGATCCGGGCCTCGTCGACATCCAGAAGCTCGTCCCGGTCAGCGTGCTAGTGTTCGCCGTGCTTCTCGGGATCGGCACGCTGCTGATAGCCGCGGACATCTTCAATCCAGTCCACCTACAGGTTTAAGGCGAGATCGCGTCATGACAGTAGACCTAGGCCTACCGGAGCTTCCGCCAGAGCCGCTCGCTAACCGCAGGTTGTCGCGCCAGATCATCGTGGGCAGCGGCAAACATGCGGTTCCCGTGGGCGGCGGGGCGCCTGTCTCCGTGCAGTCGATGACGACCACGCTGACCGCCGACGTCAACGCCACCCTCCAGCAGATCGCCGAGCTGACCGCGGCTGGCTGTCAAATCGTGCGCGTGGCCGTGCCGTCGCAGGACGACGCGGACGCGCTGCCGCAGATAGCCCGCAAGTCACAGATACCTGTTATCGCGGACATCCATTTCCAGCCCAAGTACGTGTTCGCGGCCATCGATGCCGGGTGCGCCGCTGTCCGGGTGAATCCCGGCAACATCAAGGCGTTCGACGACAAGGTCGCCGAGATCGCCAAGGCGGCGTCGGCTGCCGGGGTGCCCATCAGGATCGGCGTTAACGCCGGGTCGCTGGACAAGCGGCTGCTGGCCAAGTACGGCAAGGCTACGCCGGAGGCCCTGGTCGAGTCCGCGCTCTGGGAATGCTCGCTGTTCGAGGAGCACGGCTTCACCGACATCAAGATCTCGGTCAAGCACCACGACCCGGTGGTCATGATTAACGCCTACCGGCAACTCGCGCAGCGGTGCGACTACCCGCTGCACCTGGGCGTCACCGAGGCCGGGCCCGCCTTCCAGGGCACGGTGAAGTCCGCCGTCGCCTTCGGCGCGCTGCTGGTCGAGGGGATCGGCGACACGATCAGGGTCTCGCTGTCCGCCCCGCCGGTTGAGGAGGTCAAGGTCGGGATCGCGATCCTAGAGTCGCTCGGACTGCGCCAGCGCGGGCTGGAGATCGTGTCCTGCCCGTCCTGCGGCCGCGCTCAAGTTGACGTGTACACCCTCGCTGACCAGGTGACCGCGGCCCTGGACGGGCTCGATGTGCCGTTGCGGGTGGCGGTCATGGGCTGCGTGGTCAACGGTCCCGGCGAGGCACGCGAGGCCGACCTCGGCGTGGCGTCCGGCAATGGCAAGGGCCAGATCTTCGTCCGCGGCGAAGTGATCAAGACGGTTCCTGAATCGCAGATCGTGGAGACGCTGATCGAGGAGGCCATGAAGCTGGCCGCGGCCGTGGAGTCGGCCGAAAGCTAGGCATCGGCGCACGGCTGGACATGCTGGCATGAGCAAGGCCCGGACAGCGGTTGCCGCGTTCGCGGCCACTTCGTCGCTGGCGCTGTCGCTTGCCGCGTGCACCGGAACGCCGGCCAGTGCGGGTGGCGCCGCCGGCTCGCGGGCGGTTTCGTCGCTGTCCTTGCGCTGGCATAAATGCCCGCAGGACGGCGGCGGCGCGAGCACCTCCAGCCGGCTGCTCTGCACCAGCGTGCACGTGCCGCTGAACTACCGGCAGCCTTCGGGCCGGAAGATCACCCTGGCGCTGTCGGAGGTGCCGGCCACCGCACCCGCCAGCCAGCAGCAGGGCGTGCTGCTGGTCAACCCCGGCGGGCCGGGAGCGAGCGGGCTGTCCTTCGCCGCCTACGTCGCCGCCAGCCTCAGCCCGTCCGTCGCCGCCGACTACGACGTCATCGGCTTCGACACGCGCGGTGTCGGGGCGTCGGTGCCGTCGTTGCACTGCGACCCGTCGTTCTTCAGCAAGCCGAGACCCGACTACGTGCCGTCCAGCGGCGCGGCCGAACAAACGCTCATGGACCGCGCGCGGTCCTACGCGGCCGACTGCGAGAAGCGCTACGGCTGGCTGCTCCCGTACATGACCACGCAGGACATGGCGAGGGACATGGACTCGATCCGGGTCGCGCTCGGCCAGCAGAAGATCAACTACTACGGCGTCTCCTACGGGACTTACCTCGGCCAGGTGTATGCGACGCTCTTCCCGCACCGGGTCCGCAGGATGGTGCTGGACAGCATCGTTGACCCCGACGGCGCCTGGTACGAGGACAACGTCCTGCAGGACTACGCCTTCCAGGGCAGGATGAACGCGTTCTTCAGCTGGATCGCCCGCTATGCCGCGACATACCGGCTCGGCTCGACGCGGGCGCAGGTCACCGCGACGTTCGAGATGGCGATGACCAAGCTGGAGCACCACCCGATAGCGGGACTGATCGGCCCGGACGAGCTGAGCGACACTTTCCTGATCGGCGGTTACGACAACGCCTACTGGCCCTATCTGGCCGCGGCGCTGGCCAGCTACCTGCACGGCGGGTCGTCTGGCGAGCTTGTCGCGCTCTACCGGGAGGTCGGGCAGCAGAACGAGAACGAGTTCGCCGTCTACAACGCCGTGGAGTGCAGCGACGTCAACTGGCCCCGGAGCTGGGCGTTCTGGAACTCCGACACAAGGAAGATCTACGCCACGGCGCCGTTCGAGGCGTGGGGCAACGCATGGTTCAACGCCGCCTGCGCGTTCTGGCCGGTCAAGGGCCCGGCCAGCCCTATGCGCATCGACGGCGCTGGCCTCCCGCCGATCCTCCTGCTGCAGGGCACGCTGGACGCGGCAACGCCGTACCAGGGAGCGCTGGTGGCCAGGCGGCTGCTACCGAGCGCCAAGCTCGTCGTCGTGGCAGGGGGCGGGAACCACGGCCAGTCGCTGGCCTATCCGCCCAACAACTGCGTCAACGGCTACCTGAACAGGTACCTGGCCAGCGGATCGCTGCCGAGCAAGCCGGGACTGATCAACGCGAGCTGCCCGGCGCTGCCCGCCCCTAAGCCGTAGGGAGAGCTGGCTCAGCCGTTACTCTGGAACTGTGCTACGCACCAGGGCAGAGCGCTCGGCGATGGGGCGGTCGGCGACGCGTCCATCGGCTGCGGGACGGTCGCTGCGCCTGCTGACCGATCGCGATCGCGACGAGGCACTGGCGCTGTGCGAGCGTGATGCCGTCGCCAATGTCTTCGTCAGTTCGCGAATCCGTGCCTCCGGGCTCGAGCCGACAAGGCTGGGCGGCCAGATCTGGGGGCATCCCGGCGAGGGTGAGCTAACCGCCCTGTGTTACTCCGGCGCGAACCTGGTACCCGTTTCGGCCGACGCCGAGTCGGTCGCGGCTTTCGCGTCCCGGGCCCGAATGCAGGGCCGCCGGTGCTCGTCGGTCGTGGGCCCTGCCGACGCGGTAGGGCGGCTGTGGTCGCTGCTCGCACCTGCCTGGGGCAGGCCGCGTGACGTGCGGCCGGTGCAGCCGGTACTGGCAGTGTCCGGCCCAGCCCGGGTTGAGCCGGACCCGGAAGTGCGGGCAGTCCGGCCGAGCGAGCTTGACCTAATACTGCCGTCGTGTATC
Source organism: Streptosporangiaceae bacterium (assembly GCA_030038715.1). Taxonomy (GTDB): domain Bacteria; phylum Actinomycetota; class Actinomycetes; order Streptosporangiales; family Streptosporangiaceae; genus JAJYUU01. The sequence goes on along the minus strand of JASHSO010000223.1, from coordinate 1,905 downwards.
GCCATGTTCACCGAGGAGGTCGGGGTATCCCCGATCGGCGTCGATGGCGGTGCCGCCTACCGCGCCAGGATGGCCGACCTGATCAGCGGCGGCCGTTCCTTCGCCAGGATCGAGAACGGACGGGTGCTGTTCAAGGCGGAGATCGGCGCGGTGTCGCCGTACGCGACTCAGGTGCAGGGCGTCTGGGTGCCGCCGGAGGAGCGCGGCCGGGGACTGGCCACCCACGGCATGGCCGCGGTGGTGCGCGAGGCACTAAAGATGGCTCCTGTGGTGAGCCTGTATGTGAACGACTACAACGCGCCGGCTCGCGCCGCGTACGGGCGGGCCGGATTCACCCAGGTCGGCACGTTCATGTCCGTGCTCTTCTGAGTTACTCCCACGCAAACCCCGGTGCGGTCGAGCATCGCCTGCTGCTAGGCTTCTGGACCCTTGTGCCAGCTAACCCTCTTCCGATCTGAGGTGATCAGCCATGCCATCGGCGGGCCCGCGGCGGGCCGAAGCGGCCACTAGCCAAGCACTGGACCTGGGTGCCGCGGTGCTGGCCGCCGAGCGTGCCTACCTGGTCCAGTCGCGCGCGTTCCTTGCCCGCATGCGAGCGGACGTGCTCTCGCTGCCCGCGCTCGGCGGCGACCGGGTGTCGCAGGAGTACCTGAAGGCCGACCTGTACCGGCGTGCGGAGGCGCTGCGCGACCTGCCCGACACGCCGCTGTTCTTTGGCAGACTCGACTACCAGCCGGGAGCGATCGCGGGCCAGGACCAGAACGAGGCCGGCGGGCCAGGCGCGCTTCAGTTCCACGTCGGCAGGCGGCATGTGCACGATCCGCACGGCACACCCGCGGTGATCGACTGGCGCGCCCCGGTTTCGCGGCCGTTCTACCGTGCCACTCAGGCCGATCCGATGGGGCTGCTGCTGCGGCGCAGGTTCGGCTTCGCCGGCGGCGAGCTGACGGCCTTCGAGGACGAGGAGTTCGGCGGCGCCGCCGCGCTGGCGGCGGACCCGCTGGCGACCAGCAAGATCCTCATCGCCGAGATCGAGCGGCCGCGCTCTGGCCCGATGCGCGACATCGTGGCGACGATCCAGCCGGACCAGGACGACATCGTGCGGGCTGACGTCGACCAGACGCTCTGCGTGCAGGGCGCTCCCGGCACCGGAAAGACCGCGGTGGGCCTGCACCGGGTCGCCTACCTGCTGTACGCGCACGCTCAGCGCCTCGGCCGGGGCGGCGTTCTGGTAGTCGGGCCGAACCGCGCCTTCCTCGCCTACATCCAGAACGTGCTGCCTGCGCTCGGTGAGCTGGACGTGACCCAGGTCAGCGTCGCTGACCTGCTCGCTGCGGTACCGGTGACCGGCGTCGACTCGGCGGCCGCCGCGGCGGTGAAGGGGGATGCCCGGATGGCCGAGGTGCTCGGGCGGGCGCTGTGGGAGCGGCTGGCCGAGCCTGCCGAGGACGTGGTGCTGGCCAGAGGATCACGAAGGTGGCGGGTACCAGCGAGCGAGATCGCCGAGCTCGTGCGCGAGTTGCGGGCGCGCGGGGTCCGGTACGGCACCGGGCGCGAGATGTTGTCGCACCGGATCGCCCACGTGATCTTGACCAGGATGGAGGCCGCGGGGGAGAGCTGCGACGACCGCACGCACGACGCGGTGCGCCGGACAAGGCAGGTTCGCGCGACTGTCGACCAGGTGTGGCCCAAGGCCGACCCGGTCCGGCTGGTGTTCCGCCTGCTCGCCGACGCCGCGCTGCTCGGCCGTGCGGCGGCCGGCCTCCTGGAGCCGGCCGAGCAGGCAGCCGTCGGCTGGCCAGTCCCGCCGCGCGGGCCAGGCTCGGCACGCTGGAGCACCGCCGACGCGGTGCTGATCGACGAGGCCGCCGACCTGATCGAGCGGACGCCGAGCCTGGCCCACAT
>JASHSO010000222.1 GCA_030038715.1 Streptosporangiaceae bacterium | reverse complement strand
TATCCGGAATGGTTCTTCCGGACCTTCGAGTCCTGGGACGGGCGGGAACGGGAAATCCTCCCGCTGGTCAACAACGGGCCAATCCTCGACCTGGGCGCAGGCGCCGGGCGAGCAGCCCGGTATTGCCGGGACCGAGGACTCGCCGTCACGGCCGTTGACGCCTCGCCCGGTGCCGTGGAGGTCTGCCGCCGGCGAGGCATAGCTGACGTCCGTCTCGGCGACGCCAACGACCCGCCAGAGGATCGACCCTGGGGCGCGAGCCTGCTTCTGTGCGGGAACCTCGGCCTCGGTGGCTCATGGGAAGGCAATCGCCAACTGCTGACCCGGCTCGCGGAACTCGTCACGCCCGGAACTGTCTTGATGGGCGACTCGGTCACGCCAACCGGTCCGCCTCAGGTCGACTTGCGCATCCGCGATAAGGACCTGATCACGCCCTGGTGGCGGCAGTACAACATCCCGGCCGAACAGATGACCGCCCTTGTCGACGGCACCGGCTGGACAATCGATAAGCACCTGCAGGCCGCCGAGGATCATGCTGTCCTGCTGCGCCGGAGGTGAAGTCGCCGCCGGCAGATGGCTTCAGGATGGAGGAGCTTCAGTAAGCAGGCCCGGGGCGATTTCAAGTGAGCGCCGTCCCGATCTCCGGGGTCCGGTTGCGTTTCAACGGTCGGCTCCTGGTGAATCAATCCTGGCTGACGGCCGTTACCATTCCGGGACGCTCCAACAAGCCGAGTGGGGCCGGTCTCGTGCCGGGCAGGAGCTCGCCAGGCAATGGCATCATGGCGCCCGCAGGCACCGAAGCTCGCCAGCGCCAGCGGCAAAATCGGGGGGATAGATGCAGCGGTTCGAGGTGCACCTGGAGGACGACCTGACCGGGGGGCAGGCCGACGAGACCGTCCGGTTCGGTCTGGAGGGGACGACGTACGAACTGGATCTCAGCGCCCAGCATGCGGCCGACCTGCGCCGTCGGCTGGCCCCGTTCGTGGAGCATGCCAGGCCTGTCGGCCGCCGCCGATCGCGTGGTCCGGTCAGGACGGCGTCCACTCGGCAGCGCAGCCGCGAGATTCGCGCCTGGGCCGGACGACAGGGCTTCGCCGTCTCGGACCACGGCCGCCTGCCGACCCACGTCATCCAGCAGTACGAGAGTGCTCTCGATGTTCGGCAGCCCGCAGGCCAGGGGGAGAGACGGTCATCTGACGGGCGCGGCCGCAGATGAGCAGCCAAGGGCTGGCTGAGAGCGAGTTGGCCCCGAGTCGGTCGTCCTGGCCGGGGCGTCTCACGACCGGGCCTGCCCTTAGGGCACATCGTATGTGGCGTCGAGCTGGTCGGCCTCGGCTTGGGACCGCAGCGCCCGATAGGTCAGGGCGGCTATCCAGGAGAGGCGCTCGGCGGTCTCGGGGTCGCCGTCAGAGAGGAAGTCCGCAGCCTGGTCGATCATGCCGAAGAGGTCAGGGTTCTCGGTGACCATCAGCTTAGCCGTCGGCCCCAGGCTCTGCTCCTCAACGACCATCTCGCTGATGACGAGGACAATGGCGGCGGGGGAGACTCTCGGTAGGAAGCGCTGTTCAGGGAGTGGCTGTTGTTCGGGTTTCATGAAGTGTTCTGGGCTGCGTTATCGTCGGCTGGTCGGCCGCGACGATGGTGTCGGCAATCTCATCGAGGATTCTGAGCCATCCTCGTTCCGCGGCGAGTCAAACTATCCCGGCGAGTAGCGGTCCCTGTCGGCAATAGGAGTCGACCCATCGCCCCGGATCTCCCGCAAGCCGCGGGCCGGGGGATACCGTTGCGATTATCTTGATCGCGATGGTATATGGCACAAACCTTCATGCAGTTTCTTCCTTATGCTTCCTAGTTATAGCAGAAGTATGAAGGATAGCAAGAAGGCGATGGCGGCAGGCGCCTGTCCTGTCATTTCTTGAACTAGTCAGTCATAATGCTCACGACTTATGGATGCAGACACCATCGCCTACCTAAAACAGTTCATCGCCGCCACGCTCAGGCAGCAGGTCTCCGGCCTGGCGACTAAGGACGACCTTGCTGAGCTGCAGGCCGAGCTGAATCGACGTTTCGATGAGATGCAGCACGACATCGCCGAGGCCCTGGATGCCAGCAACGAGACCCACCACAAGCAACTAAGACCACGAGCGACGAATCACCAGACTGGAGCAGCACGGGCCGCCTAGGTAATCAGCCGGGCACTCTGCGCCGAGGGGGCATCCTGATTTCGCGCTGACCGACCTCAGCAGGGACGTGGCGTGCTCACGTCTCGCTTGTCCTGAACGCGTTGACTTCCGACGGCAGCTCGGTCCCGCGCCGACCACACGGCTGACCGACGGCATGCTGGGGGCGTTCGAGATGAGTGAAGACGTTGGTCGGCCAGAGCTAGGACCGTAGGACGTCGGCCGGTACCACCGAATCGCCCAGCCGTTGCAGCAGCTCTGAGCTCGCTTCCAAAGCCTTCCTGGAGGCTGAACGTCCGGCATCCGCGACAGGCTCCGGTTGGCTGAGGGAGGAAAGCTCGGCCTCGCTCTCGGCCGCGACACCTCTGTGGCTTACCGCGTGATAGGGGCTAGTAGCCGCTCCATCTGGCGTTCTGCCTGGGGAGCCTGCTGGTGCGGGAACCCGAAGCTCAGGATTCCATTTTTCTGTGTGTACACGAGGACATCACTGCCCCGGACGCGGGCCGCGACGGCCTCGGTACGGACGATCTCGTTCACCGGCACGTCGAATTTCCGGTTGAAGAGGAGCTGAATAGGAAGGCAGCCGCTGAGAACTTTAAATCGGAGATTCCCGTCCTCAACCCACAGCGCTACCTGCCCACGCTGCGGGGTATGCGGCCCTTCCCAGCCGCCACGGTACTTGACGACCAAACGCTGTCTGCTCACCTTGCTCTCTCCTCACTGCCGATCGGCGTCCTGCCAGTTTGGTGACGGATGGACCAGATCACCCGTGCCTGGGCCAGGGTTCTGGTCTCCGCCGATGCCC
>JASHSO010000221.1 GCA_030038715.1 Streptosporangiaceae bacterium | reverse complement strand
TCCAGGCCTGCGCCATGACCTCACGCCAGGCCGACGGCCCAATCCGTCTAAGGTCGAGTCGTGATCTGCTCGTTCTTCGTCAACGGCATCCGTCGCGAAGCAGACCGGCGGCCCGGTCGCAGCCTGCTTGAGCTACTCCGCGATGACCTCGGCGTCACCAGCCCGAAGTACGGCTGCGGCGAGGGCAGCTGCGGGGCATGCACCGTGCTGGTCGGCGGCAGGGCGGTGCAGGCCTGCCAGGTGGACGCGGTCGACTGCGACGGCCAGCGGATCACGACCGTGGAGGGCCTTGCCGGGGACGGAATCCTGCACCCCGTTCAGCAGGCCTGGCTGGAGACCGGCGCCATGCAGTGCGGCTACTGCACGCCAGGCTGGCTGACCGCGACCGCAGCCCTGCTCGCCCGGGTGCCGCGCCCAAGTAATGCCAGGATCGACGCCGAACTGGCCGGGCACGCCTGCCGCTGCTGCGCCTACCCGCGGATCCGGCGCGCCGTGCACCGGGCAGCCGAGCTGATGGCCGACCCTGAGCAGCTCCAGCCGGTCCCGCACACCCAGGCCCGGCCGTCCGGGCCGCTAAGAGCGCCGGACCAGCCGCTCGACCTCGGCGGGAAGGAACCCGGCGCTTTCAGCGCGGTCATGCCCGAGGGCCTGACCACCGTGGTCGCCGGTGCCGGCGACGGCCAGAGCTGGGACGGCCCCGACCAGGCATGGGTGCACGTGGGCGCCGATAACTCGGTGACCGCGTTCACCGGCAAGGTCGAAGCCGGGCAGGGCACCAGGACCGCGCTGGCCCTGCTGGTCGCCGAGGAGCTCGCGGTCCAGCCTGGTGCTGTCGCGCTGACCATGGCCGACACCGATGTCTCGCCGTTCGACCTCGGAACGTTCGGCAGCAGGTCCATGCCGCACGCGGCGCCCCCGCTACGGGCGGCCGCCGCAGCGGCCCGCAGGCTGCTGCTGCAGGCGGCCGCGGCCAGGTTCGGCTTGGCGCCCAGCGCGCTGACCGCAGCCGATGGCATTGTGGCGGGCCCGGACGGCGCACCGAGCGCTAGCTATGGCGAGCTTGTCGCGAACCGGTCTCAGGTAGAACTGGTGCCTGCCGACGAGCCGGTCACCCCCGCCACCCGGTGGCGGACCGCCGGCCACGCAGCCGGCGCGGCGCGCGGCGCAGACGTCGTGACGGGCGCCAAGCTGTTCCCTTCCGACCTAAGCGTCGAGCAGATGCTGCACGGCTGCGTGCTGCACGCTCCGGCGCACGGCGCCCGGCTGCGAGCCGCCGACACCACAGCGGCCGACAAGATGCCGGGCGTGACGGTGGTCAGGGACGGCTCGATGATCGGCGTCCTGAGCAGTGACCAGCAGACTGCGCGGGCGGCGATCGAGGCCGTCAAGGCGGACTGGGCGGAACCTGGCGGGCCGGACGCGGCCGACCTCGAAGCCTATCTTCGCGACCATCCGCTGCACGGCGAAGGGCGGAGCGGACCGTTCCTGCACGAGAGTGGGGACGCCGCCGCGGCCATCGCGGCGGGGCAGGTCAGGCTCGATGAGCACTACTCCGCCGCCTACATAGCGCACGTTCCATTGGAGCCACGGGCTGCCCTGGCGCGCTGGCAGGATGGGGAGCTGACGGTCTGGGCGGCAACATCGACCCCGTTCCGCGCCCGCCGCGAGCTCGCGTCCGAACTCGGCGTCGACGAGTCGCGGGTGCATGTCATTGTGCCGGACTATGGCGGCGGCTTCGGCGGCAAGCACGGATCGGCGGTCGCTGCCGAGGCAGCGCGGCTCGCCAGGGCTGCCGGCCGGCCGGTGCGGGTGGCCTGGACCAGAGCCGACGAGTTCAGTGCCGGGTACCTGCGGCCAGCCGCGTTCATCGACGTGGCGAGCAGCCTGGACGACGGCGGCCAGCTCACGGGGTGGTCGTTCACCAATGTCAACTCCGGCGCCGCGGGGATCATGACGCCGTACCGCGTGCCGAACCAGCGAATCACCTACCAGCCTGCCGCTTCGCCGCTGGCACAGGGCTCCTACCGCGCACTGGCCGCGACCGCCAACAACTTCGCCCGCGAGTCGCACATGGACGAGCTGGCCGCGGCCGCGGGAGCCGACCCGGTGGACTTCCGGCTGGCCCACCTCGACGACGATAGGCTGCGGGCCGTCCTGATCGCAGCGGCGGAGCAGATTGGCTGGGACGGCCAGCGGCTGGCGTCAGCGCAAACCGACCGCATCGGCACCGGTATCGCTATCGGCACGGAAAAGGGCGGCCGGGTGGCCACCGCCGCCCGCCTGCGAGTCGGCGCCGGCGGAGCTGTCGAGCTGCTCAGCCTGGTCACCGCCGTCGACTGCGGCGCCGTCGTGCACCCGGATGGCCTCGCCAACCAGGTGGAAGGCGCGGTGGCGATGGGGCTGGGTCCAGCGTTGTTCGAGCAGATCGAGTTCGCCGGCGGGCGGGTACTCAACGGCTCGATGACCACTTACCGGATCCCCAGGCTGGCCGACGTGCCCACTGACCTGCGGGTCCTGCTGTTGGATCAACCGGGTCAGGCGCCCGCGGGCGGCGGCGAGGCACCGATCATGGCCGTCGCGCCCGCTGTCGCCAACGCGATCTTCGCCGCCTGCGGCATGCGGCTGCGCTCGATGCCCCTGGTGCCCGGCGGCCGGGTGCCCGGCGTCTAGCCCCCGGCCAGCTGCCGCAGCTCCAGCCGCCCGAATCGGGCCACCGGGTGCTTGGCCGCGACCTGAATGGCCTGGCCGAGTGAGGCGCACTCCAGCAGGTCGAAGCCGGCGATCGCCTCCTTGGTCTCGGTGAACGGGCCGTCACTGACCAGGACTTCGCCGCCGCGGACCCGCACCGAGGTTGCCTCGGCCGGCGGCCGCAGTGCGTCGCCCGTCAGCCGCACGCCGCTGCCGTCCATCTCGTCCACCCACTGGTCAATGGGCATCCCGGGCTCGTCCGCTGCCGCGTAGACGCGCCCGGCCGGCCCCACAGAGTCCGCACTGCTTCCGTACACCAGCATCATGTACCGCACTGACGTGCCTCCCGTCTGCTTGCCTGTCAGCATGGCGACGAACGACGCCGCCCGCGCTGGACACGGTAGCCACGCCGAGATCGGCCGCAGGCCGCGCTCCGGTTCCGCAGGCGTACCCTGGCGCCGATGACGTCGCAAGGGCAGGACAGACCGCCGATGCCGACGGCGCGACTGGGCGGCGGCGGGCCGGTCGTCTCCCGGATCGGACTGGGGCTGGCGGCACTCGGCCGCCCGGCCTACATCACCAGCAGCCGGTCCCGGGATCTGCCCGACCGCAGCGTCAGCGGCATGCGCGCGATTACCTCGGCCATGCTCGACGCCGGCTACGACGCGGGGATCCGATATTTCGATGCGGCCAGGTCCTACGGCCGGGCCGAGGAGTTCCTGGGCGGCTGGCTCGACAGCCGCGGCCACCCCGACGTGGTCGTGGGGTCGAAGTGGGGTTACCGGTATACCGGCGACTGGCGGCTCGACGCGCCGGAGCAGGAGGTCAAGGAACATTCGCTGGACATGTTCACCACCCAGCTCGCGCAGACGCGCGCGCTGCTGGACGGCAGGCTCGCGCTGTACCAGGTGCATTCGCTGACCGAGGACTCCGGCCTGCTCAGCGACGGGCCGCTACTCTCCGCGCTGGCCAGCTTGCGCGGCCAAGGCGTGCTGATCGGCCTGTCCACGAGCGGCCCGCGCCAGGCGGCGACGCTCCGCCGGGCGCTCGCCGTCGAGGTGGACGGCGACCCGCTGTTCTCGGCAGCCCAGGTGACGTGGAACTTGCTCGAGCCCTCGGTCGGCACGGCCGCCGCCGAGGCCGCGCAGGCGGGCTGGGCCATCCTGGTCAAGGAGGCAGTCGCCAACGGCAGGCTCGCGCCGGGCGGAGACGCGGCCGGCCCCGGCTCGGAGCTTGCCCGCATGGCAGCCGCGCACGGCGTGACCGCGGACGCTGTGGCGCTGGCGGCCGCGCTCGCCAACCCGTGGGCGAGCCTCGTGCTGTCCGGCGCGGTCACGCCAGCTCAGCTAGCCGCGAACCTGGCGGCACTGACCGTCAGCGATCAGCCGAGTACAGACCTGGCGGAGCCCGCCGGTGCCTACTGGTCGGCCCGTGCGGCCCGGCCCTGGCATTAGGCTGCGGCCAGGACGCCTCGCTCAGCTACGCGGCGGGCCGTTCGCCGCCAGGGGCACCGCAGCCGCCGACCAGCACGGAGCAGCTCAGACGTGAACAGCGACCGCCCGCCGCGGTACCGTCGGCCCACGCCCCGCGATGACCTGCGCGACCTGACCAGGGTCGCACTCGCGATTGGCGGGGTCGCGCTG
>JASHSO010000220.1 GCA_030038715.1 Streptosporangiaceae bacterium | reverse complement strand
GGTCCGGCGGCAATCCGAGGGCTCGGCATCCGTGCCGCGCGGGAGGACCGCCGTGCAGACGACGTCAGCGGATTCCGGCGAGGCAGACAGCTAGGACAGGGCAGACGCGCAGCTGGACAGCCCGTGCTGCCCAGCAAGGAGAGCTGTGCCCGCGGGCACGGCAGACAGACGTGCCACGGGCACGGCAGGAACAGGAGAGACGGCGACATGCCGAAGATGAAGACCCACAGCGGTGCCAGCAAGCGGTTCCGGCTTACCGGGACCGGGAAGATCATCCGCCGCCGGGCCAACCGTGCCCACTACCTCGAGCACAAGCCAAGCACCAAGACCCGCCGCCTCGCCGGATACGTGGAGCTCGCCCCGGCCGATGGAAAGAAGATGAAGAAGCTGCTGGGCAAGTGACCCGGCCCGCCACTGAGGAGTCGAAGACATGGCACGCGTGAAGCGGGCGGTCAATGCCCACAAGAAGCGCCGGGTGGTACTCGAGCGCGCGAGCGGCTACCGCGGCCAGCGGTCCAGGCTGTACCGGAAGGCAAAGGAGCAAGAGCTCCACTCCATGACCTATGCCTACCGGGACCGCAAGGATCGCAAGGGCACGTTCCGGCGGTTGTGGATCCAGCGGATCAATGCGGCGGTCCGGGCCGAAGGGCTCACCTACAACCGGTTTATCCAGGGCCTGAAGCTAGCCGGCGTGGAAGTGGACCGGCGCATGCTCGCCGACCTTGCGGTGGCCGACCCCGGCGCGTTCAGCGCGCTGGTCACAGTCGCCAAGACCGCACTGCCCGCCGACGTCAACGCACCAGCAGCCTGAGCTGGCGGCCTGGCCGGCTAGATCCCGGACGGGCGACAGCTTGGGCGTCCGCTCGCCTCGGGTGAAGGCCGCCCGTCAGCTCGCCAAAAGGGCATGGCGGGAACGGGGCCGCTCCTTCCTGGCCGAGGGTCCGCAAGCCGTCGGGGAGGCCCTGCGCCGGTCAGGGGTGCTGACCGAGCTTTTCCTCACGCCGCAGGGCGCGCAGCGGTATCCCGACGTGCTAGAGCAGGCCGCTGGCCAGGGCATACCCGTCCACATGGTCAGCGGCGAGGTCATGGCCGGGCTGGCCCAGACCGTCACGCCGCAAGGCCTGGTCGGCGTCTGCGGGTTCATCGACGTGCCACTCGGCGAGCTGACCTCCTCGGGCCCGCGGCTCGTGGCCGTGCTGGCCAATGTCCGTGATCCCGGCAACGCCGGCACCGTGCTGCGCACGGCGGACGCAGCCGGAGCTGACGGGGTGGTGTTCTCGGCAGCCTCGGTCGATCCCTACAACAGCAAGGCCGTCCGCTCGTCGGCCGGAAGCCTGTTCCACCTGCCCGTGGTGGTCGGCGCACCGCTGGAGGAGGCTATCGCCGCCCTGCGCGGCACCGGGCTGCAGGTCCTGGCCGCAGACGGCAGCGCGGGGCAGTTGCTCGGCGATCCCGGCGGCCCTGACCTGGCCAGGCCGACCGCTTGGCTGTTCGGCAACGAAGCCTGGGGACTGCCCAGTGACCTGCTGAGACTGGCCGACGAGGTGATGGCGGTTCCGATCTACGGCAAGGCGGAGAGCCTGAACCTGGCCGCGGCGGCCGCGGTCTGCCTGTACGCAGCGGCCCGTGCGATGCGGTCCTGAACGTCATCGATCGACACTTCATGCCGAAACAGCAGCAGCAACTGTCAATCGATGACGTTCGTCCGCGGCGGCTCCCGCTGGGCGGTGCCTGGTTTATACCAGTTCGATATCGATAGCGTGGAACGTGGTGCGGGCCGGACCGTCCGGAGTGCGATTCAGCGCATCTGGGTGTGCCGCGCGCGTGTGCGGATCCGCTAGAGTCTGATCACGTTGCGTCATGGCGACCCGCTCCGGCTCGCGATGCCGCGGCAGCGCTCCGTTGGCGGACTTCCCCCGAGACCCGCCCACGTCGGCGAGGCCTTGCTGCGCCATATCCACGACGGCCGCGCGGGTCCTTGGCTGACAGGCGCCGAAGGGTCGGTCCGGGGGACAGGCACGAGGTAGCCTTCCGGAGGCGGCGCAGAGGTGGACCCGACTGTGACGGGCCAGGCGGCGGCACTAAATGCTGCCGCGGACGTGTCGGCTGACAGCCCGCCGGGCGGCAGCGGGCGGCCCGATCGCAGAGCGGGCAGCACCGGGCTGGCAGGCGTTGTCAGCGGCCTGGTCCTCGCCGATGACCTGCCGGACGGGCTGGTGATCGCGGACGCCGCTGGCAAGGTCACTGTCTTCAACCGGGCCGCGGCCCGCCTGACCGGCGTGGCGCCCGCACAGGCCCTCGGCAGGGACGTGCGCCAGGTGCTGCCGCTGCGGGACGCCGAAGAGCAATGTTGGTGGACCATGACCAGGCCATACGACGGCCTGTCAACGCGGACGCGGCACCCGGAGCGGCCTCTTTACCTGCCCAACGGAACCGAGCTGCTGGTCACCGTCGGGTATGTGCGAGACCCGCGTGGAACGGGCGCGCGCGAGCGCCGGTCCCGGCAGTGCGGGGCGGTGCGGCGCATCGCGATTACCCTGCGCAGCGCGGAGCAGCGGTCTCGGCTGGAGCGCAGCCGGGCAGATCTGGTGTCGACAGTCGCGCACGAGCTGCGCTCGCCGCTGACCAGCGTTAAGGGATTCACAGCCACACTGCTGGCCAAGTGGCCGCGGTTCACCGATGACCAGAAGCGCGTGATGCTGGAAACGGTCAACGCCGACGCCGACCGGGTGACCCGGCTGATCACCGAGCTGCTCGACGTGTCGAGGATCGAGTCCGGCCGGATCGAGGTGCACCGGGAGCTTGTCGACGTCCCGGGCCGTGCCAGGAAGATCATCAGCGGCCGGGTGGCGGCCGGGGATTCGGCGGCGCGGTACCGGATCGAGGAACGCCCTGGCCTGCCGGAGACCTGGCTCGATGCGGACAAGGTCGACCAGATCCTCGCCAACCTTATCGAGAACGCGGTCAGGCACGGGGCTGGTACCGTTACGACTGTGGTGGAGCCGACTGTGCTGGCAGGTGCTCCTGGCGTGGCCGTCTCGGTCCGCGACCAGGGTCCTGGCATCGCGCCCGAGGTGGCGCCCCGCGTGTTCGGCCGGTTCTGGCGCGCCAAGCGCCGCGGCGGTGCTGGTCTCGGACTGTTCATCGTCAAGGGCCTGGTAGAGGCGCACGGTGGGGAGATCACCGTGCAACAGGCACCGGGGGGCGGGGCCGAGTTCCGATTTACCGTGCCCGCCGGGACGCCTGAGTTCGGCTAGCCGGCGGGCCCTTTCCGGGGAACCCTGCATGCTGGCCCGCCGTCTGCCGGGCCAGGTCTCGCCCTTGCCGCACCAAGCCCGCTAGATGACCGGTTGACCGCAGGAGATCAGAAGCAATGTCCGCACCGAACAACACCTATGACCCCGTGGAGGTGGCGGCGCTCGCGCCCGATGCCGTACAGCGCATTCAGGCAGACGCGCTGGCTGCCATCGCTGCCGCGGCCGACCTGGACCAGTTGAAGGCCGTCAGGATCGCGCACGCCGGCGACCGGGCCCCGATCACGCTGGCCAACGCCGAGATCGGTGCACTGCCCCCGGCCGCCCGCGCCGAGGCGGGGAAGCGCGTGGGCGCGGCCCGCGGGGCGATCAGACAGGCACTTGCCAGCCGTCAGGCCGAGCTTGAGGAAGAACGAGACCGGCGGGTCCTGGTCGACGAAGCCGTCGATGTCACGCTGCCGTGGGACCGGACTGCTGCCGGGGCCAGGCACCCGGTGACCACCGTGGGAGAGCACCTGGCCGACGTGTTCGTGGACATGGGCTACGAGGTTGCCGAGGGACCTGAGGTCGAAGCCGAGTGGTACAACTTCGACGCGCTGAACTTCCCGCCCGACCACCCGGCCCGGGACCAGTACGACACGATCTTCGTGGCCGGGCCCGACGGCGCCGAAAGGTCCGGGGTCGTGCTGCGCACGCACACCTCGCCGGTGCAGATCCGTGCCCTGCTGACCAGGCCGCTGCCGCTGTATGTGGTCAGCCCCGGAAAGTGCTACCGCACTGACACGCTCGATGCCACGCACAGCCCGGTGTTCAACCAGATCGAGTGTCTCGCCGTGGACGAAGGGCTCACCATGGCCGACTTGCGCGGCGCGATCGACGCGTTCGTGACCGCGATGTTCGGCGCGGGACTGCAGACGAGGCTGCGGCCTGACTACTTCCCGTTCACCGAGCCATCCGCAGACGTGTCGATGCAGTGTCATGTCTGCCGCGGCGCGTCCACCAGGCCAGGCGGGCAGCCGTGCCGGGTCTGCCGATCGCAGGGCTGGATAGAGATCGCCGGGTGCGGCATGGTCAACCCGCGGGTGCTGGTTGCGTGCGGCATCGACCCGGAGCGCTATAGCGGGTTCGCCTTCGGTCTCGGTATCGAGCGGTCGGTGATGATCAGGCACGGCGTGGCCGACATACGGGACACGCTCGAGGGTGACCTGCGGTTCAGCCGCGCATTCGGGATGGAGGCGTGATGCGTCTGCCGCTGTCCTGGCTGCAGGAGTACGCAGCCGTCGAACTTTCGGCCGACGACGACGCTGGCGTGGCGGAGATGTCCTGGCGGCTGACCAACTGCGGGCTGGAGGTCGAGTCAGTCGAAACGGTCGGGCACGACATCACCGGAGTCATCGTTGGCGAGGTGCTGGGCATCGAGGAGCTGACCGGCTTCAACAAGCCGATCAGGTACTGCCACGTGTCTGCCGGAGACGGCCAGGAGCGGCATGTCATCTGCGGGGCCGGCAACTTCGTGGTCGGCGACCGGGTACCGCTGGCGCTGCCGGGATCCGTGCTGCCTGGCGGTTTCGAGATCGGTGCCCGCAAGATCTATGGCCGGGTCTCCGAAGGGATGATCTGCTCGCCGGCCGAGCTGGGCATCGGCGATGACCATACCGGGATCATGGTGCTGGCTCCCGACGCGCCGCTCGGTGCCGACTTCGTCAGCTACGCGGGCCTGCGTGATGTCGTGTTCGACATCAACGTGACACCGGACAAGGGCTTCGCGCTGTCGGTCAGGGGAGTGGCCAGGGAACTGGCCATTTCCTACGCGGTGCCGTTCACCGACCCGGCCGGCCCGGTGCCGTCGGCCGTGACCGGCGCCGGCGAGGGGCCCGGTGGCGCCTACCCGGCCCGGATCGAGGACCCGACAGGCTGTGACAGGTTCGTGCTCCGGGAGGTGCTCGGCGTCGATCCTTCGGCGCCAACTCCGTTGGCGATGGCTGTCAGGCTGGCTAGGTCTGGGCAGCGGTCGGTCTCGCTTGCCGTGGACGTCACGAACTACCTGATGCTCGAGCTGGGCCAGCCGTTGCACGCTTACGACAAGGCGCAGCTGGTCGGCGCGGTCGTGGTTCGCAGGGCGAGGCCGGGGGAGAAGCTCGAGACGATCGACCACGTCGTGCGCGAGCTCGACGCCGAGGACATCCTGATCGCCGACGACTCCGGCCCGATTGGCCTGGCCGGCACCATGGGCGGGGTCCACACCGAGGTGTCGGAGTCCACCAGCGATGTCGTCATCGAGGCCGGGCACTTCTCCGCGCGCGGCGTGGCCAGGATGAGCAGACGGCACCGGCTCGGCTCGGAGGCATCGGCACGGTTCGAGCGCGGCGTCGACACTGAGCTGCAGCGACGCGCCAGCGCGCGAGCTGCTGCCATGCTCGCCGAGCATGGTGGCGGTCGGGTCGTGCCGGGCTGCACGTACGCGTCGGTTCCTGTCGAGCCGATCACGATAACGATGGACGCCGGCTATCCCGACCGAGTGGCCGGCGTCGCCTACGGCACGGACACGGTGACGGCGCGGTTGCGCGACGTCGGCTGCACGGTCGCGTCGGCGTCTGGCGACCGGCTCATCGTCAGCCCGCCGTCATGGCGGCCCGACATTACCGACCCCGCAGACCTGGCCGAAGAGGTCATCAGGCTAGAGGGCTACCAGAACATCCCCGTGCACGCCGTGCGCGCGGCAGGCGGGCGCGGCCTGACCGGTCGTCAGCGGCTGCGCAGAGCCACCGGACGGGCCCTGGCCTACCAGGGCTTCGTGGAGGTGACGACTGATCCGTTCGCATCGGCGGCCGACTTCGACAGGCTGCAGCTCCCTGCCGACGACGCCCGTAGGCTGGCGGTGCGGCTGAGCAACCCCCTCAGTGACGACGAGCCCCTGATGCGGACCACGCTGCTGCCGGGGTTGATGAGAACGCTGGCCCGCAACGTCGGCCGCGGGTTCAGTGATGTGCTGCTCTTCGAGTTTGGCCTGGTTTTCAGGCCGCGGCCGGATGGCGCGTCCTTCGCGCCCATCCTGCCCGTCGATCGCAGCCCGTCGGCCAGCGAGATCGCCCAACTGGAAGCCGCGCTGCCGGACCAGCCGTTGCATGCAGGCGTCGTGCTCGCGGGGAACGCTGCTCCGGCCGGCTGGTGGGGTCCCGGCAGGCCAGCCGGCTGGCAGGACGCCATCGAGGCGGCCAGGACCGTACTGCGGGCGAGCCGCGTTCGCTTCGCCATCCGCACGGCGCACTACGAGCCCTGGCATCCCGGCCGTTGTGCAGCCGTCGTCGTGCAGGACTGCGAAGGGCGCGAGCAGGTTGTCGCCCATGCGGGTGAGCTGCATCCGCGGGTGATCGCGGCATTCGGCCTGCCGGTGCGGAGTGCGGCTATGGAACTCGACTTGTCCGTTGTCGAAGCCGCTGCCGACGCACTCGGACCCCGCCAGGCCCGGCCGCTGTCCAGCTACCCGGTCGCGGTGCAGGATGTCGCCCTGATTGTGGCGCAGGCGGTGCCGGCGGCCAAGGTTGAGAGCGCGCTGCGGGTGGGCGCGGCGCAAGCCGGTGACGTCTTGCTGGAAGACCTGAGCCTGTTCGACGTCTACACCGGCGACCAGGCTGGCGAGGGCCACAAGTCACTGGCGTACACGCTGCGATTCCGCGCTCCCGACCGAACCTTGACAGCCGAGGAGGTCGCGGCTGCCAGGGACGCTGCGGTGGCCGAGGCCGTACGCCAGACCGGAGCGGTGCTGCGCAGCGGGTGAGCGGCGGTGGCGGCGAACCAAGTGCAGCCCTGGGATCTGGCGCGCCGGTCCGGAACACTCGAAGAGGGTTCCGCCAGCTGGACGTTGTCGTACCGGGCGGCGTGACCACGTGGTGCGGTACGCACTCGTCACCGCCATCGAAGCAGCCGCGGACGTCGCGCCGCGCATCCGCTCGGCCGAAGGGTGTCGGCCGTCGGCCGACAATGGCGATGCGATCCGGTTCCTCGGGGACCACGGGTGCTCTTAGCTGAGGCCGACGTGGACTTGTCGGCTCTCCGTGCGCTTCACTCCGATGTCCTCGCTTACGAAGGCGAAGCCAGGACGGCCATGATCAGGTTGGTGCCCTTGACGCACTTGGAGGTCTGACCGGTCTTCAGCAGTTGTGGCGTCGGGAATCCCTGACAGGTCCAGCCGCTGACTGGAACGGGGCCGCCCCCGCCGTTGCCAGGCGCCTTGCCCTCGAGTATCGCCTTGGCGTAGGCACGTTCGACGCTGAGCGCGGTCGAACAGGGTACCTGGCCGCGTTCGATCTCGACTTCGACCGGGGTGTTGGCCGCGGTGCGCGCCGTCCCGCACTCCTTGACGGTACTGGCCGCATTTGACGGAGACGACTGGCCGCAGCCGACTAGGACCAGTGCGGTGAGGAATGCCATCGTCGCCAGGCAAAGCGGGGCGGCCAGCGGACGGCCGGAGCTGTGCGCCTGCTGGACACGCATCCGACAACTCCTCTCCGCGCCCATCATGCCTTCTCAGCAGCGCTGCGCCAAAGCTGGATAGCGGATCTGGTGGCGGCCGATCACGCACGGGAATCAGCTACGTTTGCATAATCAGTCATTATTGTGCATAATCATTCTGCAGATGGAGCGGGTCACCGGCGGACGAGCACACGCAGAAGCGGAGGGCTGATGGGCGCGCGAGTCGCCGTGGCCGGCGCCAGCGGTTATGCCGGCGGTGAGTTGCTCAGGCTGCTGGCCGGTCACTCCGACTTCGAGCTAGCCGCGGTCACCGCGGACTCCAGCGCCGGGAAGACCGTCGCGGAGCTGCACCCGCACCTGGCGGGCGTGCCGACGCTGGCCGACCTGACCCTGCTGCCGCACGGCGCTGCGGCGCTGGACGGCTGCGACCTGGCCTTCCTGGCGCTGCCCGCCGGGCAGTCCGCGATCCTCGCCGGCGAGCTGCGGGACCAGATCAAGGTCGTGGATCTCGGGCCGGACTTCCGGCTCGCCGATCCGGCCGCCTGGCAGCGGCACTACGCCGGCCCGCATCCAGGCCGGTGGGTTACCGGGCTGCCCGAGCTGCCGGGCAACGGCGGGCGGGTCGCGGCGGCAAGCCGGGTCGCTGCGCCCGGCTGCTATGCCACCGCGGCCATGCTGGCGATGGTCCCGTTGGTCGCGGCCGGTTTGACCGACCCGAGCGACATCGTGATCGTGGCGGCGTCGGGCACCTCCGGTGCTGGCCGCTCGGCGCGCATCGACCTGCTGGCCAGCGAGGTGATGGGGTCGGTCTCGGCCTACCAGGTCGCAGGCACCCACCGGCACACGGCAGAGATCGAGCAGGCCGTCGCCGAGGCGGGGGGCGGGCCGGGAGGGCAGATCCGGGTCAGCTTCACTCCGGTGCTCGCGCCGATGCCGCGCGGCATCCTGGCCACCTGCACGGCACCACTGACCGCCGCCGACGTCAGCACCGAACGGCTCCGCGGCGCCCTGGCCGACGCTTACGCGGGCCAGCCGTTCGTCTGCCTGCTGCCCGAAGGCCGCTGGCCGGCTACGGCATCAGTGACCGGCTCGAACGGCGTGCAGCTTCAGGCTGCCGCCGATGCACGTGCGGGGCGCGCCGTCGTCGTTGCCGCCATTGACAACCTTGGCAAGGGAGCTGCAGGCCAGGCCATCCAGGACGGCAACATCATGCTAGGCCTGCCGCAGACCGCAGGGCTCACCGTGATCGGAGTCGCACCATGAGCGTTACCAGCCCGCTGGGCTTCCGTGCCGCTGGCGTCGCCGCCGGGATCAAGGAGTCGGGGTCGCCAGACGTGGCGGTCGTGCTGAACGACGGACCGTCCACCGCCGCTGCCGGGGTGTTCACCTCGAACCGGGTCAAGGCGGCGCCGGTGCTGTGGAGCCAGGAAGTGCTGCGCGGCGGCAGCGTCCGGGCTGTGGTGCTGAACTCTGGCGGCGCGAACGCCTGCACTGGCCCGGCCGGATTCCAGGACACCCACCAGACTGCCGAGTACCTGGCCGGCCTGCTGTCGATCGGGGCCGGCGAGGTCGCCGTCTGCTCGACCGGCCTGATCGGCGAGCGGCTGCCGCTGGAGCGGCTGCTGGCCGGGGTGACCGCGGCTGCCGCTGGCGCATCCGACCACGGCGGTCAGTCTGCGGCCGACGCGATCAGGACGACCGACACCGTGAGCAAGACGTGCTGCGTGCAGGGCAGCGGCTACATCGTCGGCGGGATGGCCAAGGGCGCGGCGATGCTGTCCCCGGCGCTGGCCACCATGCTCGCGGTGCTGACAACCGACGCCGACCTGCCCGCCGAAGGCCTGGACGCGGCGCTCCGCGCCGCCACGCGCAGGACGTTCGACCGGCTGGACACCGACGGCTGCATGTCCACCAACGACACCGTCCTGCTGCTGGCCAGCGGCGCCACCGGAGTTGAGCCGGACAAGGCCGAATTCACCGCGCGGCTCACGCAGGCATGCGCGGACCTGGCCAGGCAGATGCAGGTCGACGCCGAGGGGGCGGGCAAGTCCATTGCGATCGAGGTGACCGGCGCGGCCAGCGAGCAAGAGGCAGTCGACGTAGGCCGCGCTATCGCCCGGTGCAACCTGCTCAAGTGCGCGATCGGCGGCGAAGACCCGAACTGGGGCCGGGTGCTGGCCGCCGTCGGCACCACGAGTGCCAACTTCGAGCCCGACGAGCTCGACGTCGCCATCAA
>JASHSO010000219.1 GCA_030038715.1 Streptosporangiaceae bacterium | reverse complement strand
TGACTCGGACCCCGCGAGCCGGCTGGGCCGTCGCAACTGACGGCAGCGAGACCGTGGCCCTCGAGGTTACCGTCACCACTGAGCTGCGACGCGAGGGGCTGGCGCGCGAGTTCATCAGGCTGGTCCAGGAGGCTCGCAAGACTCAGCGGCTCCAGGTGGCCGACCGGATCCGGCTGCGATGGGCGACGGTGGACGAGGAACTCGCCAGCGCGCTTGCCGAGCACGCCGCAATGATCAGTGCCGACGTTCTTGCCATCGACAACCTCGGCCAGCGGCCGCCGGACGGCGACGGCTGGTCCCGGGAGGACAATGCTGAACTCGGGCTGACCTTCTGGCTGCGGCTCGGCCAGGGCCGGGCAGCTAGCCGCTGACGAGCTCCCTCTCAGGTCGGCACGCCTTACAGGGAACGCAGCCGGAGTCCTCTGCCGCCCGCACCGTCATGACCTCCAGGTCGTCCTCGCTCAAGAAGCGGATCAGGATGCAGTCAGCCTTGTGGTACCGGGCTATGCCCGGCACAACCGATACCTGCCGACCAGATCCGTTCGCCGGGCGGCCTTGATCGTCAGTGGTCTTCACGTCCGCGGGCGAGCCGACGTCCGAACTGACTGGCCCAACGGCACCGGTCCCGCCAGCCGCGGCGGTGCTGCCCGCAGTGGCGCCGGCGCGAGCTGCTGGCGTCTTGGTGTCCGGCGTACCGTGGTCTGCGCGGCCCAGGGGCTCACTCGCTGCCGCACTCGCCTCGGCCTGGCTTGGTGGCGGCGAGACCGGCTTGGCCTGCGGCACCGGCTTGGCCTGCGGCACCGCCGCCTCGGCGGGGACCTGTGAGGCAGGTCTGGGCCGCACTGTCGGCGGGTCTTGCGGAGTGCGGGCCGGCGTGCTCGGCCAGCCAGCCGACTGCTGGTTGCCGACGAGCCGTCTGGCGGCGGCTCCGGCGCGGTCGTCAGAGACCGGCGCGTTCCCACTGGGACTCGATGCCGGCCGCCTGGGCCCGGTTGCGGGCACCGGTCCAGCAGCAGCGGCCGCCGGGCTGGCCGCAACCGCCGGGCCAACCGCCGACACCGGGCGGGCCGGCACCGAACTGTGCGGAACGGGCCGGACGGTGGCCTGGCGAGCGGGAGTTTCGGGCTCTTGCCGACCAGCATCCGGCGTCCAGTCGACGCCGGTGCGGTCCGCACCGTCCGGCCGCGGATTACCGAAGACCTCGTCGCGCCACGCGAACACGCCAGCGATGAGCATGAGCAGGGCCAGCGCGGCTAGGCCGATGGAGACGTACACCAAGGCCAGAGTCCCGCTCACTGCGCCCACGACCAGCAAGGCGATCGCGATGGCCACGACCGATACGATCGCGCCGAACCGGATCACCCGCGGGTCCTGTCAGTCGAGAAGCGTCGTTTCTGGTCGTGCTACCGGCGCTCGTGCGGTGCGGCGTCCGTCGGGTGGAAGCCGCCGTTGTGAGCCACCGGCTCGGGGATCGCTCCGTACCCCCCGCCCTGAGCGCCGTTGCGCATGTCAAGACGTCCCATTCCGACGCCGACAGGAGACTGCGGTCCCGTCCCCACGGCAGGGAACACGCCACTGTCAGCCGCACCCGCCTCCAGGTCGCGTAGCTGGCCCTCCAGGTATGCCTTGAGCCTGCTGCGGTACTCGCGCTCAAAGGCGCGGAGGTCGTCAACCCGCCGCTCAAGTTCCTCGCGGGACTGCACCAGCGAGCCCATCGCCTGGCGGTGCCGCTCTTGAGCGTCGCGCTCAAGGCTCTCCGCACGCGCGCGGGCGTCGCTGGTGATCTGCTCGGACTGGCGACGCGCCTTGGTGAGGATGTCGTCCGCTTCGCGCCGGGCACGACCGAGCGTCTCGTCTGCCTCGCGGCGCGCATCGGCGATCGCCTGGTCGGCAGTCTGCTGCGCCAGCGCCAGCACCCGCGCGGCCGTGTCCATGTTGTCCTCGGCGGGCCTCGGCGCGATCATGACCGGCTCCGGCCTGAGTTCCGGCTCGTGCCGGACAGGATCCTGGGCCATCATGTCCGAGATCTCGGCCTGCGGGGTCAGGCTCACCGGGGGCTTGCCGCGTAGCGCCTCAGCCAGCTTGGCCCTGAGCTCCTCGTTGTCCTGAATGAGCTCGTCAAGCGCAGCCTCTACCTCGTCGAGGAATGCGTCGACTTCCTCTTCGTCGTAGCCCGGCCTGAGCCTGGTAGTGCTGAACTGCTTGTTCCGCACATCCGCGGGCGTCAGTGGCATCTCTTCTCCCTGAAGCTTTTGTCCCCTTATGGACGCTACCCGATGATCGTACTAGGGCCTGGACACTTGCCAGAGCACGTACACCACCAGGAACAGCAGCATGAAGCTGAGGTCAAGGGCAACACTACCGAGCCGGAGCGGCCGAATGTAGCGCCTTAGGAATCTCAGTGGCGGATCCGTGGCCGAATAAACACCCTCGGCTACCACAAGAAGGACACCCGAGGGTGTCCAGTCCCGGGCATAGACCTGAATCCAGCTGAAGATCAATCGAACGACGAGCAGCACAAGGTAGACCGACAGCGCGTAAAAAGCCACATTCCTGACTATGTCCACGTGTCGCCTGCCTATGTTTCACCGCAGGCGCCGGTGCCTGCCCTGCCACGCTAGCTCGCATCCGGTGCGCTTCAGCTCTGGTTGAAGAAGCCCCGTTCCGCGATCCTGGCCTTGTCCTCCGCCGTGACTTCGACATTGGCCGGAGAGAGAAGGAAGACCTTGTTCGTCACCCGCTCGATGCTTCCGCGCAACCCGAAGATCAGCCCGGCGGAGAAATCCACGAGGCGCTTGGCGTCACTGTCTACCATCTCCGTCAAGTTCATGATCACCGGAGTGCCGTCGCGGAAATGCTCCCCGATCGTACGAGCCTCATTGTACGTGCGCGGGTGCAAGGTCGTGATCCTAGCCAAATCGGTCGTCTGCACCCGGCCCGGCCGCCGCTCTGCGACACGGCCGACCCCGTCGACGGAGCGTGGATCGTCTTCCTGGACGAGTTCGGCACCGTAATCGTCGTACTCGTCGTCGTACTCGTCCTGGTAGCGATCGTCGTAGCGGTGGTCATCCTCTACCAGGCCGAGATAGACCGCCATCTTGCGCATTGCGCTGGCCATTCTCTGTCCTCCATCACGCACGCCAAGCGGCCCGGCTCAGTGCTTGGTTCTCTTGGGCTTTATTCAGCTCAGCACGTGGTTCACTGTGCTGGACTCCGGCCGAGTACCACGCGTCGGACATTACCTGACGAAGGGCCGCCGACCACCGAGCAACGCCGTACCAATGCGCACGTGTGTCGCGCCTTCTGCGATAGCCGGCTCCAGGTCAGCGCTCATGCCGGCCGAAATGGCCGCCGCTTGCGGAAATGCCGCCCGGACTGCTGCGGCTATCCAGCGCAGCCTGGCGTAGGCCGGCCGGGCGGGCTCGCCGAGCGGCGGAACAGCCATGACCCCGGCGAGTGCGAGCCCTGGCTCGGCCGCGATCGCCGCCGCAAGCTCGCTCACGCGCTCCGGAGCGGCACCGCCGCGGTGCGGCCCGGTTGAGCCCCGGACGGTGCTGTCCAGGCTGACCTGCACGAGGCAGCTGATGACGCGGCCGGCGGCCACGGCCCGGCGGCCGAGCGCCTCGACCAGCCTCAGCCTGTCCACCGAGTGCACCATGTGCGCGTAGCTGGCGACGTGCCCGGTCTTGTTTACCTGGAGCTGACCGACGAAGTGCCAGCGCGGCTCGAGCCCTGCAAGGGCGCAGGCGGCTACCTTCGGTCCCGCCTCCTGGTCGGTGTTCTCGCCGATGTCCACAATGCCGAGCCGGCTCAGCGCGACAATGTCGGAAGCCGGGAACGTCTTGGTGACGGCGATGAGCTCGACCTCGGCAGGCGGCCGGCCCGCCGCCGCGCAAGCAGCCTCGATCCTGGCCCGCACGGTGGCCAGATTGGCGGCCAGCTCGGCCAGCCGCCGGGCGTCACCGCCGGTCGGAGTCCCGTCCGGCCGATTGTCAGCAAGCCCGGTCATGACGCCAGATCATGGCAACAGCCAGACTAGGCCCGCGAACCGGCCCGTCCTGCCGTCGCGCCGGTAGGAGTACAGCTCGGCAGACTCCCTCGTGCACCGGCGGTCGGCGGCCACCGCCGTCACCGAAAGATCGGCGAGCTGCGACCGGACGCCCGCGACGATATCGAGCCCGGCGGTTCCCGCAGTGGTCTGGCACCAGCATGCCGGGACCGCGGCGCTGACCTTGGCACGCAGTTCGGCTGGCACTTCGTAGCAGCCACCGCAGATCGCCGGCCCCAGCAGCGCGTGCATCCTGTCAGGGCGGGCCCCGGCGGCAGCCATCGCCGCAACCAGCGCGGGCACGACCCCAGCCAGCGTGCCCTCCCGGCCCGCGTGCGCTGCGCCGACCAGGCGGGCCACGGGATCGGCCAGGAGCACCGGCAGGCAGTCAGCCACCAGGACGCCGAGCCCCAGTCCGGGCACGTCGGTGAAGATCGCATCGACTGGGCCGACCGTCTGGCCAGCCCGGACGTAGCGCACATCGGCGCTGTGCACCTGGCGCATCCAGACGATGTCCCCCGGCTGCAGCCCGCACGCCGAGGCCAGCAGCTCACGGTTGGCAGTCACCGCAGCGGGCTCATCGCCCACTCCCGCGCCGAGGTTCATCGATTCGAACGGCGGCCTGCTCGTGCCACCATGCCGGTCGGAGAAGACGCCTCCGACGCCAGGACCAAGCTGGCAATTCACTTCAGGAAGTCGGGCACGTCGAGCTCGTCGTCCTCCTCGAACACGACAGACTTGCGCTTGGTGCCCGCCGACTCGGGCAGCCGTGCCCCACCGCCGGGCCGCGCGCTCTGGCCGGTCCCGCCGCCGTTGGCCGCTGCCGCTGCGGGAGCTGCGGGAGCTGCGGGCCCGCTTACCGGAGCACCCGGCGCGCCATGGCTGGCGGGGGCGTGGATCACCCCGTTCTCGGTACTGCCCGGCCGGGCACCGCCGGACGACGCTGCTGCCTGGCTGGCCGGCGTCACGCCGGGGCCCGTCAGCGAGCCGGGAGCCGACGCGGCGGCCGGCAAGGCGCTGGGAGGCGAAGAGACAGCGGGCGGCGGAGCCACTGGCTCGGCCTCGCCGAGCCGGAGCGAGCCCCAGTCCGACGACCTAGCCGGGTCCGGTGCCTGCGCGGGGAGCGAGGCAGCGTAACCGGCTGGGCGCGGCCGCGCTCGCCCGGCCTGCGGCTCGTCGAAGCCCGCCGCGATGACCGTCACCCTGACCTCGTCGCCGAGCGCGTCGTCGATCACCGCGCCGAAGATGATGTTGGCATCTGGGGCCGCGGAGTTGGCGACTAGCTGAGCAGCCTCGTTGATCTCGAACAAGCCAAGGTCAGAGCCACCCTGGATAGACAGCAGGACCCCGTGCGCGCCGTCGATGCTGGCCTCGAGCAGCGGACTGGAAATAGCCATCTCCGCGGCGGCGACCGCCCGATCGTCGCCACGCGAACTGCCGATGCCCATCAGCGCCGACCCCGCTCCCGACATGACCGACTTCACGTCGGCGAAGTCGAGGTTGATCAGGCCAGGCGTAGTGATCAGGTCGGTGATGCCCTGCACTCCCGACAGGAGCACCTGGTCAGCGGCCTTGAAGGCATCGAGCACGCTCACGTGCCGGTCGGAGATCGACAGCAGGCGGTCGTTAGGGATCACGATGAGCGTGTCCACCTCGCTGCGCAGCTTCTCGATCCCGCTGTCGGCCTGCCCGGCGCGGCGCTTGCCCTCGAACCCGAACGGCCTGGTAACCACGCCGATCGTCAGCGCGCTGAGCGACCGCGCGACCTCGGCGACCACGGGCGCACCGCCGGTCCCGGTCCCGCCGCCCTCGCCGGCCGTGACAAAGACCATGTCGGCGCCCTTGAGCACCTCCTCGATCTCCTCACGATGGTCCTGCGCGGCCTTGAAGCCAATCTCCGGGTTCGCCCCGGCTCCGAGCCCCCTGGTGAGCTCGCGGCCGACATCGAGCTTGACGTCGGCATCGCTCATCAGCAACGCTTGCGCGTCAGTGTTGATCGCGATGAACTCAACGCCCCTGAGACCCTCTTCGATCATCCGGTTCACGGCGTTGACGCCGCCCCCGCCGATACCGACGACCTTGATGACCGCCAAGTAATTCTGCGGTGCTGCCACGAGGAGCAACCCTTTCCGCTCGTCGTCCGGGAGGAACCCCCGACCGTCCCCCCAGAATCCTCCCTCAGCCGCCCGTCTGGGCGGGCGTACCCAGCGGATTCCGCCCCGTCAAACTCTCACCCTCAAGTTGAGATTTAGAGTTATGTCAAGCTGCCGACTGATACGGACAGTAGGGTTGCCCGCTGCCCGTGGTCAACCACTGCGCGCATACGCGGCCGGCGTGTCGCGGCCAGGAGGCCACCGGCGACGCGGTCAGCCCTGGGTGACCACGGTGTTCGGATCGCTAACGTCGTAGTAAATGGCATGCTTGCGCATCAGCAGTGCCAGCTCCCGGGCCTTGACCGCGGTTCGGCCAGGGCCGCCCCAGACGACCGTGATCCCGCCAGCAAGCCGCAGCGTCACCGCGTCGGCGGACGGGGCCGACACCGACTTGACCAGCTTGCCGAGCTTGGCAGGCAGTTCCCTGAGCACCGCGACGGCTGCCCGGATCCCCTGGTTGCCGCGCAGGACCGCAGGCGGGCTGGTTAGCACGGGCATCTGTGCGGGAACGAGCTTGGCCCAGCGAACTGTCACGCCTGCCCCGTCGATGAGCCGATACCGGCCGGCGCTGGCCACAGCCAGCGCCGGCACCCGGTCCCGCACGCTGATGACGATCGTGTCCGGCCACGACTTGCTGACCCGGGCCGACGCGATGACCGCGATGCGCTCGACCCGGCGCGCGACCGCGGCGGTGTCCACCTTGGCCAGCGGGGTTCCCGGCCTGAGGCCCGCCGCCCTGCGGACTTGCGCCGCTGACACTAGCGGGCCATCGCCGGTCACCCGCACGTGCCGCACCGATAGCAGGCTTGAATTAAGCACTGCCCACCCCCCGACGGCCAGGACGGTCAGCCCGAGCAGACCGAAGAAGCCCGCGCGCCACAGGGCCGCCGCCAGCCGGGCCCGGTCCAAGGGACCCGGCCGGGCCGGCCAGCGGCGGCGCAGACGGCGGCCAGCGAGGGCGACTACGTTCCCGTCGCGGTCTGCCGGATCGGCGCGAAGCTTTTGCTTGCCCATCAGCTGTCGCCTGCCCCCCGGAGGGCAGCAAGGATCTGCGGCCCGAGCGCCGTGACGTCACCCGCGCCCATCGTGAGCACGACATCGCCCGGCTTAGCCAAGCCGGCCGCCGCGGCAGGCACGCTGGCGCGCTCCGGCATGAACAGCGCACGGCCGCCCGGCACCGCGTCGGCAACTAGCCGACCGCTAACCCCGGGGACCGGATCCTCCCTGGCGGGGTAAACGTCGAGCACGAGGACCTCGTCGGCCGCTGCCAGCGCGGCGCCGAACTCTGCCGCGAAGATCTGGGTCCGGCTGAACAGGTGCGGCTGGAAGACGGCAATCAGCCTGCCGCCCGCCGCGACCTCGGCGGCGGCCGCGAGATCGGCCGCAAGTTCGGTCGGGTGATGGGCGTAGCTGTCCAGGACCAGAACGCCGTCGGCCTCCCCCTTGCGCTCCATCCGGCGCTGTGCACCCCGATAGCCGCCGAGCCCGGCCGCAGCCTGTGCGGGTGGCACCCCGAGCTCGACGGTCAGCGCCAGCGCGGCGGCAGCGTTGAGCGCGTTGTGCCTACCGGGAACCGCGATCTCCAGCTCAACCGGGTCTGCACCGTGCAGCACACTGCCGGGCCCGCCGACCACCGTCAGCCTGGTGCTCATGCCGCACGGCAGCACGCCGGTCACCC